>NZ_RBWV01000017.1 GCF_003634695.1 Motilibacter peucedani | reverse complement strand
AGCATGGCTCCACCACTACAACCACCACCGGCCTCACACCGCCCTCGGGAACCAGCCACCGATCGACCGCTGCACCAACGTCTCCGAGCAGTACAACTAGGCGGGCGGGCGCACAGTCGTACGGATCATCACCGGCAGCGCGCTGACCTGCACGCGCCCGCCGCGGCGGGCCGAGCGCCACGTGCCGTCGAGGTTGTTGACGCTCACCGTGCCGGCGGGCGCGCGGACGCCGTAGGCCTTGTGCGAGTTCCAGACGACCTGGCCCCACGAGCCGGGGAAGCGCAGGATGCAGCGCGTGGTGCCGAGCCGGTCCGAGCTGCAGCCGTAGAGCCGCGACCCGACCATCCACGAGCGCACGGAGACGTACGCCTTCCCGGCCGGGGTCGGCTCGCCCCCCCGGGTCATCGGGATGCCGAGGATGCCGGAGGTGTTCCAGCCGTACCAGTAGGCGCGGGCGACGCCGTTCGCGGCGTTGAGCAGGTACGTGCGCGCGACGTACGCGGCGCTGGCCGAGCCCGAGTAGTGCCGCGGCGGCGCACCGCCCACGCCCGCGCCGTAGTTGATCTCGGTGTTCCAGACCGGCTTCGTCACGCGGTACTCCTCCAGGATCGTCCGGGCCTTGCCGAGCAGCGTGATCGAGGTCTCGGGACCGCCGGAGGGCAGCGGGTAGAGGTGCAGCGCGACTGCGTCGACGTAGCGGGCGCCACCGGCGCGCAGCCACTGCTCCATCCACGGCAGGTTGGTGCGCAGGCGCGTCGCGAACGACGGGCTCACCACGGTCGCCCCGGGGTCGTAGCGGTTGACGATCGCTGCGGCCTCCCTGGTCAGCTGCACCATCTGGGCCGGCGTGCCGGTCCAGAACGTGACCACGTTCGGCTCGTTCCAGATCTGGTAGGCCTTGACGCGGCCCTTGTAGCGCTTGACGACCGCGGTGACGTACTCGCGCCAGTAGGCGATGGCCTTCGGCATGCCCGAGGCGCCGGGGCCGTAGGGGCTGCTGGCGTTGGGGGTCCTCGACGCCCACTGCGGCGTCTGGCCGAGCACGAGCAGGGCCTGCGAGCGGTTCGCGCGCACGGTGGCGACGGCGTGGTCCAGGGTGGTCCAGTCGTAGCGCCCGCGGTTCTTCTCGACGTCGCGCCACAGCGTGCCGGTGTCCCACAGCCGCACGGTGCCCGGGCGGCTGGACGGGAACTGGGCGTCGGCCAGGTCGGTCTCGTGCATGCCGAAGAGCAGCGGCGAGATCTTCGGCGGGGTCGCGGCGTGCGCAGGATCGGCGGCTCCCACGACGAGGCAGAGGCTCGCGAGCGCGGCGAGGGCGGCGGACAGGGCCCGTACGGGTCGGTGCAAGAGGCTCACACCATGACTGAGCGGGTCGGGGGGCGCCCGGGTTCACTCCGCACTGCGGTCGAAACCGGTCACCTCCGTCACTGCCCTGCCGATGGACGAGGTGTCCCGGCCGCAGCGACGCCCCGAGGAGGTGCCATGGCCGACCAGCAGCAGGAGCCCGGCACCGCTCCCGGCGGAGCCGTCGGCGTCCTCTCGCCCCTCGTCGGCGGGTTCTACTACGGCGCGCTGCTCCAGGGCATCGCCGACGCCGCCGGGGACCGCGGGGTCGTGGCGCTGCAGACCCTCGAGGCCGGCAACACGCACGCCGAGTACGTCGAGCCGCCCGCCTACGACCTCGACATCGCCGCCGAGCACGTCGTCGGCTACGTCAGCGTCGTCAACGCGGTCAGCGCGGCCCAGCTGGACTCGATCGTGGCCGCCGGCCGCCCGCTGGTGCTGGTCAGCACCGCCGAGGAGGTGCCCGGCCGCCCCCGCGTCGTCCCTGACAACGCCACCGGCGTGCGCGAGGCCGTCGAGCACCTGCTCGCGCACGGCCACACCCGCATCGGCTTCGTCGGCAACCTGGTGCAGAGCGACATGCGCGCCCGCTACGACGCCTACCTCGACACGCTCGGCGCGGCGGGCCTGGTGCCGGGCGAGGAGCTGTTCTTCGAGGCGCCCGACAACCTGCTCGCCGGCGGCCGCGCGGCCGCGGCGACCATGCTGGAGCGCGGGCTGCCCTCGACCGCGGTGGTCTGCGCCACCGACCTCAACGCCTTCGGCGTCCTCGACGTGCTGGCCGAGGCCGACGTGCCGGTCCCGGGCCGCCAGGCCGTCGTGGGCTTCGACGACATGGACGAGGCGGCCTCGCGCACGCCCTCGCTCGCGTCGGTCAGCCTGCAGTTCGACCTGCTCGGCGCGCGCGCCACCGGCCTGCTGCTGGCGCAGGTCCGCGGCGAGCGCCCGACCGGCACCCACCCGGTGCCCACCCGCTTCGTGCGCCGCGAGTCCTGCGGCTGCGACCAGGTCGTGGTCCGCGGCCCGGAGGCCGGAGGCCGCGATGCGCGTCAGGTGCTGCTCGACGAGCTGTTCCAGGTCGCCGGCGGGTACGCGGCGGTGCGTCCCGTCGCCGAGCGGGCGGCGCGCGCGGCGGACACCGCGGCGCGGGCGCTGCTCGCCGGCGGCGAGCTCGAGGTCGAGCAGCTGCGCGCCGCCTTCGAGGAGGTCTACCGGGCGGCGCCCGACGCCGAGCGCGCCGGTGAGCTCGCCTTCGCGCTGCGCCGCCACGTCACCCGGCTCGCGACCGTGCTCGTGCCCGGGGGAGCGGTCGCGCCCGAGGTCGCCGACCGGGTCGACGACCTGCTGCTGCGCCTGCTGCGCGTGCTGTCGCGCGACGGGCGCCGCCGGCACTACGACGAGCTCACCCACCTCGCAGGCCTGCTCCACAGCCAGTACGCCATCAGCGTCGACCTGCTGCAGAGCGACCGGGTGGACCCGCGCTCGCTGTCGTGGCTGCGCTCGACGGGTGCGCGGTCCGGCTGCTTCGCGGCCTGGGCGGGGGCGCGCCTGCGCGTCGACGGCGTCTACGACGAGACGGGGGAGAGCGGCGTCGACCGCCAGGCCCTGCTCGGCGGTGAGTTCTCCGCGCGCCAGTTCCCGCCCGCCGACCTGCTGGCCGCCGCGCGGCGCCAGGGCGACGTGGCCTTCGTGATCCCGGTCTCGACGGGCAGCACGGGCGCCGGCGCGGGCAGGCGCTGGGGGCTGCTCGCGACCGTCGGGCCGGTCGAGGCGCAGGTGGCCACCGGCCGCGAGACCGCCAACCAGTGGGCCGCCCTGCTCGCGGTCGCGCTCGAGCACGAGCGCATGGTGGCCGACCTGCGCCGCCAGCGCGAGGACCTCGCCTCAGCGGTCCTGCGCGAGCGCCAGCTCGCCGAGGGCCTGCGCTCGAGCGAGGAGCGCTACGCCCTCGCCTCCGCCGCCGCCAACGACGGCCTGTGGGACTGGGACCTCTCCGCCGGCGCGATCTACCTCTCACCGCGCTGGGCCGACCTCGTCGGCGTCCCGGCGGGCGCGCTGTCGACCGGGCCGCACGAGTGGCTCGGGCGCGTGCACCCCGACGACCTGCCGGCGCTGCAGGCCGCCCTCGACGACACCGTCGAGGGCCGCGTGCCCGCGCTCGAGGCGCAGCACCGGCTGCACACCGGTGCGGGTGGCTGGCGCTGGATGCTGTCACGGGCCCTGCGGGTCGTCTCCCCGTCAGGAGAGGTCCGGCTGGTCGGCTCCCTCACCGACGTGCACGCCCGGCGCACCCTCGAGGAGCAGCTGCGCCACGAGGCGTCGTTCGACGCGCTCACCGGCCTGCCCAACCGCGCCCTGTTCCTGCGCCGGCTCACCGCGGCGGTCGAGCGCGCCGCGGAGGGCGGCACCGGCGGCGCGGTGCTCTTCATCGACCTCGACGGCTTCAAGGCCGTCAACGACACGCTCGGGCACGCCGCCGGCGACGAGCTGCTGGTCGAGGTGGCCCGGCGCATGGAGGAGGTGCTGCGCGGCGGCGACACCGCGGCCCGGCTCGGTGGCGACGAGTTCGCGGTCCTGCTCGACGGCACCGCCGGGCGCCCCGAGGCCGAGCGCGCGGCGCAGCGCCTCCAGGACGCGATCGGGCGCCCGGTGCAGCTGGGCGCGACCTCGGTCACCGTGTCGGCCAGCATCGGGGTGGCCGCGCCCCTGGACGGCAGCAGCGCGGTCGAGGCGGTCCTGCGCTGCGCCGACGAGGCGATGTACGCGGCGAAGGCGGCCGGGAAGGCGACCTACCGCTGCGCCGCCTGAGGCGCAGGCCCCGCTCGCATAGACTGGGGTCATGCCCCGCCGTACGCCGTAGCAGCCGGTCGGTCCCGGCTCGCTGTCCCACGTCGTACGACCTCTTGGAGTCCTTCCGTGATCACCGTCACCGGCCTCGAGCTGCGCGCGGGTTCGCGCATCCTGATGGAGGACGTCTCCTTCCGCGTCGCCGCGGGCGACCGGGTCGGGCTCGTCGGCCGCAACGGCGCCGGCAAGACCACGCTGACCCGCGTCCTCGCCGGCGAGGGGCAGCCGGCCGCCGGCACCGTGACGCGCTCCGGCTCCCTGGGCTACCTGCCGCAGGACCCGCGCACCGGCGACCTCGACGTGCTGGCCCGCGACCGCATCCTCTCGGCCCGCGGGCTCGACGAGATCGTCACCGGCCTGCGCGAGGCCGAGCAGATGATGGCCAGCGACGACCCGGCGACCCACGAGAAGGGCATGCGCCGCTACGCCCGGCTCGACGGCGAGTTCACCGCCAAGGGCGGCTACGCCGCCGAGGCGGAGGCCGCGACGATCGCCTCCAGCCTGGGGCTGCCCGACCGGGTCCTCGGCCAGCAGCTGCACACCCTGTCGGGCGGGCAGCGCCGCCGCGTCGAGCTCGCGCGCATCCTGTTCTCCGGCACCGGCTCCGACATGGCCGACACCACGCTGCTGCTCGACGAGCCCACCAACCACCTCGACGCCGACTCGATCGTCTGGCTGCGCGGCTTCCTGGCCGCCCACAAGGGCGGGCTGGTGGTGATCAGCCACGACGTCGGCCTGCTCGAGGCGTGCGTCAACCGGGTGCTCCACCTCGACGCCAACCGCGCGACGATCGACACCTACAACCTGGGCTGGAAGGCCTACCTCACCGCGCGCGAGACCGACGAGCGCCGCCGCAAGCGCGAGCGCCAGAACGCGGAGAAGCAGGCGGGCGTGCTGCTCGCGCAGGCCGCGAAGATGGGCGCGAAGGCCACCAAGGCCAAGGCGGCGCAGGGCATGGCCCGGCGCGCAGAGCGGATGCTGTCGGGGCTCGAGGACGTCCGCGCCTCCGACAAGGTCGCGAAGCTGCGCTTCCCCGACCCCGCCCCCTGCGGCAAGACCCCGATCATGGCCGAGGGGCTCTCGAAGTCCTACGGCTCGCTCGAGATCTTCACCGACGTCGACCTCGCCATCGACAAGGGCAGCCGGGTCGTCGTGCTCGGGCTCAACGGCGCCGGCAAGACGACGCTGCTGCGCCTGCTCTCGGGCACCGAGGCGCCCGACACCGGCGAGGTGCTGCCGGGGCACGGACTGCGGCTGGGCTACTACGCCCAGGAGCACGAGACGCTCGACCCCGAGCGCACCGTGCTCGAGAACATGCGCTCCTCGGCGCCCGACCTGCCCGAGGTCGAGGCGCGGCGGGTGCTCGGGTCGTTCCTCTTCTCCGGCGAGGACGTCGACAAGCCGGCCGGCGTGCTCTCCGGCGGCGAGAAGACCCGGCTGGCGCTGGCCACGCTGGTCGTCTCGGCCGCCAACGTGCTGCTGCTCGACGAGCCCACCAACAACCTCGACCCCGCCAGTCGGGACGAGGTGCTCGCCGCGCTCGCCGGCTACAAGGGCGCGGTGGTCCTGGTGACCCACGACGAGGGAGCGGTCGACGCGCTCGACCCCGAGCGGGTGCTGCTGCTGCCCGACGGCGTCGAGGACCTCTGGAACCCCTCCTACGCCGACCTCGTCACCCTCGCCTGACCTGTTCGCTTTCGCCCCCTGATCTGCGTGTTCGGCGCCGTCGTCGGGGTACACACCAGCCACACGGACGTCGGACGACGACCAGTGGCCGGACCAGTGACGAGCGGCGGAGGAACGAGTGGCCGAAGAGACGTTGAAGAAGGGCGCGCGGGTCACGGGCGGCGACCGGGCCAAGCTCGCCGGCGACCTCAAGAAGAAGTACTCCACCGGCGTGAGCATCCGCGCCCTCGCCGAGGAGACCGGGCGCTCCTACGGCTTCGTCCACCGCATGCTCACCGAGTCCGGCGTCGAGCTCCGCGGCCGCGGAGGTGCCACGCGCACCAAGAAGGCCTCCTGACCGCAGCACGCCTTCCCGTCCGCTGACCGCGAAAGCGCCGGCGGACGGGAAGCGTCGCGAGGTGGACCCGCGTTGACCCGAGGTCCGCGGGAGCACCAGGAGGCCGGATGTCGCACCAGCAGTGGATGGCGCTGCGCTCCTACACGCGCACGGGCGCTGCGAGCGGGCGCAGCGTCTCGCGCGAGACCCTGCGCCGCATCGCCGCCTTCGGCCGCCCCTACCGGCGCGACCTCGTCCTGTTCCTCGTCCTCGTCGTCGTCGACGCGGTCATCACCGTCACCGGGCCGCTGCTGTTCAAGGTGATCATCGACAGCGGCGTCACCCCCGGGCGCCGCTCGGTCGTCGTGTGGGGCGCCGTGGCCGTCGCCGGGCTCGCCCTGGTCGACGCGGTCGTGGGCCTGCTCAACCGGTGGTTCTCCTCGCGCATCGGCGAGGGCCTCATCTTCGACCTGCGCAGCCGGGTCTTCGACCACGTGCAGCGCATGCCCGTCGCGTTCTTCACCCGCACGCAGACCGGGTCGCTCGTCAGCCGCCTCAACAACGACGTCATCGGTGCGCAGCAGGCGTTCACCTCGACGCTGTCGGCGGTCGTGAGCAACGTGGTCAGCCTCGTGCTCGTGCTGGCGACGATGCTGTTCCTGTCGTGGCAGATCACGGTGGTGGCGCTGCTGGTGCTGCCGCTGTTCGTCTTCCCCGCCCGCTGGGTCGGCACCAAGCTGCAGACCATCACGCGCGAGGCCATGACCATCAACGCCTCGATGAGCCAGACGATGACCGAGCGCTTCAACGTCTCCGGCGCCCTGCTCGTCAAGATCTTCGGCCGGCTCGACGAGGAGCGCGACGACTTCAGCGCCAAGGCCGCGCGGGTGCGCGACATCGGCGTCGTCTCGGCGATGTACGCGCGGGTCTTCTTCACCGCGCTGACCCTCATCGCGGCCCTCGCGACGGCGCTGGTCTACGGCATCGGCGGCAACCTGGTCATCAGCGGCTCCATGGGCGTCGGCACGCTGGTCGCGCTGTCGGCCCTGCTCGGCCGGCTCTACGGCCCGCTCACCGCCTTGTCGAACGTCCACGTCGACGTCATGACGGCGCTGGTGAGCTTCGACCGCGTCTTCGAGGTGCTCGACCTCGCGCCCATGGTCGCCGACCGGCCCGACGCGGTCGACCTCCCCGCCGACGCGCCCGCCAGCGTCGAGCTCGACGACGTGTCGTTCCGCTACCCGAGCGCCGACGAGGTGTCGCTGGCCTCGCTCGAGTCGGTCTCCGCCCTCGACGCCGCGCCCTCGGCGGAGGTGCTGCGCGGGGTCTCGTTCCACGTCCAGCCCGGCCAGCTCGTCGCGCTGGTCGGCCCGTCCGGCGCCGGCAAGACCACGGTCACCGCGCTCGTGAGCCGCCTCTACGACGCGACGGCCGGCAGCGTACGCGTCGGTGGCCGCGACGTCCGCGAGCTCACGCAGGCGTCGCTGCGCCGCGCCATCGGCGTGGTCACGCAGGACGCGCACATGTTCCACGACACGATCCGGGCCAACCTGCTCTACGCCAGCCCCGGCGCGCGGGAGTCCGACCTCGTCGAGGCGCTGCGCGCGGCCCAGGTCTGGGACCTGGTCGCCTCGCTGCCCGACGGGCTCGACACCGTGGTCGGCGACCGCGGCTACCGGCTCTCCGGCGGCGAGAAGCAGCGCCTGGCCATCGCCCGCCTGCTCCTCAAGGCGCCGCGCATCGTCGTCCTCGACGAGGCCACCGCGCACCTCGACTCCGAGTCCGAGGCGGCGGTGCAGCGCGCGTTCGACACCGCGCTCGCCGGCCGCACCAGCATCGTCGTCGCCCACCGGCTCTCGACCGTGCGCGGCGCCGACCAGATCCTGGTCGTCGACGACGGGCGCATCGTCGAGCGGGGCACCCACGAGTCGCTCATCGCGCTGGGCGGCCTCTACGCCGAGCTGCACGCCACGCAGTTCGCCGAGCCCGAGGTGCCCGCGGAGCCCGTCGCCTGACCGGCTCAGCAGCGGGCGACGAGGGCGCCGGCGGCGGCCACCAGGGCCCCGGCGAGGCGGACGCGGTCGGCGCGCAGGAGGCGGCGCAGCGTACGCGGTGCCGGGCCCGCGCGACCGAGCCTGCCGTGCAGCGGTGCGGCCACGAACGCCGTCGTCAGCGCGGCGAGCGCCGCGCCTGCGCACGCCAGCAGCTCCCAGCCCCCTCGTGGGCCGGCGGCGAGCAGCCACGCGCAGCTCGCCGCCAGCAGCACGTAGACCGGGGCCACGACGACGGTCGTGCGGCGAGAGTGCGCGTTGTGCGCCGCCGCCCAGGCGCCGGGCGGCACGTCGGCGAGCGCCGGGTAGACCACCAGCGTCACCACGGACTGGAAGCCCAGGTGCAGCGCGCTGGCGGCCAGCAGCGCCGTGGAGGCGTCCACGCGGGTCAGGCCGAGCCGCGCACCTCGGCCTCCAGGCGCTCGAGCGCGTCGGTCATCTCCTGCTCCACGGCCTCGCCCCTGCCCTTGCGGCGGTAGTCCTCGTCGAGCTCGTCGAGGAAGGAGAGGTGGAGCACGACCTCCGCGCTGGCCTCGTCGGCCTGGTGGTGCACCTGCAGCCAGCCGGCGTAGTCGCCGGTCCGGTCGCTGCCCCACTCCACGCGCAGCTGGTCGGGGCTGACGTCGAACACGCCGTCGCCCTCGTAGTGGCGGGAGCTGCGCTCGCCCTCCACGTGCAGGTGGTTGGGGGAGTCCTGCTCGACCAGGTCGGTCGTCGGGAGCCAGCGCGCCATGCGGGTGATGTCGGAGGCGACGGCGAAGACCTGCTCGGCCGACGCCGGCAGGACTCTCGAGTGCTCGAACTCCATGGTGGTCCCTCCGTGTCGTGCGCGGGGTCTGTGCGCGTGGCCGCTGCCTACCCGGTGCGGCTGCTCCCGACGCGCCTCCGGCTGCGGCACTATGTGCGCATGGACTTGGGTCTCGAGGGTCGTGTCTACGTGGTGACCGGTGCGAGCCGGGGGCTCGGCTTCGCCGCCGCGGAGGCGCTGGTCGCCGACGGCGCGCGCGTCGCGCTGTGCTCGCGCGACGAGGACGCGCTGCGCGCCGCCGCCGACCGGCTCGGCGGCAGCGAGCACGCGCTGGCCGTGCCCGGCGACATCGGCGACCCCGCCACGACCTCGCGGCTCGTGGCCGCGTCCATGGCGAAGTACGGCCGGCTCGACGGCGCTCTGGTCAGCGTCGGCGGCCCGCCCACCGGCACGGTCGTCGGCCTGGCCGACGAGCAGTGGCGCTCGGCCTTCGACTCGGTGTTCCTCGGCCCGCTGCACATGGCTCGGGCGACCGCCCACGAGATCGGCGAGGAGGGCGGCTCCATCGCCTTCGTGCTCTCGACCTCGGTGAAGTCGCCCATCGAGGGGCTGGCCCTGTCGAACGCCTTCCGTCCCGCGCTCGCCATGACGGCCAAGACGATGGCCGACGAGCTCGGGTCGCGGCACATCCGCGTCAACGGCCTCATGCCCGGGCGCATCGACACCGAGCGGCTGCGCGAGCTCGAGTCCAGCGGCGGCCGGCCGGTCAGCAGCCGCCGCGAGTGGGAGCGCCAGATCCCGCTGGGCCGCTACGGCGAGGCCGCCGAGTTCGGCAAGGTCGCCGCGTTCGTCCTCTCACCCGCCGCGTCGTACGTCAACGGTGCCATGGTCCCCGTCGACGGCGGCATGCTCCGGAGCCTCTGAGCCCGGCGCCACGTCGGGGGCGTGCGCCGCGGCCTCGGCGTCGCGCACGTCACGGCGCAGCAGCGCCCACCAGCCGCCGACGGCGACGAGGATGAACGCGTACCACTGCACGAAGTAGGCGAGGTTCAGCCCGACGTCGGCGCTCGGCAGGTCGAGCTCGCGCGGGGTGCCGCTCGCGGTCGGCGTCTCGCTGCTCCGCTCGACGTAGGCGTCGTAGACCGGGCCGACGCCCTGGCTCTGCGCGATCTCGCGGGGCACCAGCCGCTTGACCGTCGGCGTCGAGGTCTCCTCGCTCAGCTGCAGGCTGCCCTTGTCGGGCGGACGCACGCGGCCGACGACCGTCACCTCGCCCGACGGCGGCGGCGGGACCGCCGGCAGGGCGAGCGCGGTGCCGTTGGCCAGGATGAAGCCGCGGTCGACCAGCAGCGCGGGCCCGCTCGCCGGGCGCAGGGGCACGACCACCTCGTAGCCGCGGTCGCCGTCCTCGACGCTGTTGCGCAGCAGCACCGTGTGCGCGACGTCGTAGGTGCCGGTGAGGCTCACCTGGCGCCACTCGTCGCGCTTCCCGGGCTTGCGGTCGGTGCTCAGCAGCGACTGCGCGGGCACGGGAGTGGCGTGCGCGCGAGTCGTGACCGCGTCGTTGGACGCCCACTTGGCCTGCGCGCGGTGCCACTGCCAGAGCCCGAGACGGGCGAACAGGAGGCTCACCGCGACCACCGCCAGCGTGAGCCAGATCCATCGCGGCTGCCGGAGGGTGCGCAGCACGCTCGAACGTTACCTACTCTGGACCCATGATGGTCGACCGGTACGGACGCGTGGCCGCCTCCCTGCGGCTCTCGGTCACCGACCGGTGCAACCTGCGCTGCTCCTACTGCATGCCCGAAGAGGGGCTCGACTGGCTCTCGCGCAGCGACACGCTCACCGACGACGAGCTCGTCCGCGTCGTGCGCGTGGCGGTCGGGCTGGGGATCCGCGACGTGCGCCTCACCGGCGGCGAGCCGCTCCTGCGCCGCGGGATCATCGGGCTCGTGGCACGGCTGGCGGCGCTGCCCGACCGTCCGGTGCTCTCGCTCACCACCAACGGGATCGGGCTCGCCCGCACGGCGGCCGAACTCGCCGCGGCCGGCCTCGACCGCGTCAACGTCTCGCTCGACACCGTCGACCCGGCGACCTTCGCCGCCATGACCCGGCGCGACCGGCTGGCCGACGTGCTCGCCGGCCTCGCGGCGGCCCGCGAGGCCGGACTCTCGCCGGTGAAGATCAACGCGGTGCTGCTCCGCGGCGTCAACGACGGCCAGGCGGCCGACCTGGTCGGCTGGGCGCTGGCCGAGGGCTACCAGCCGCGCTTCATCGAGCAGATGCCGCTCGACGCCCAGCACGCCTGGGAGCGCAGCGAGATGGTGACCGCCGACGAGACGCTCGCCCTGCTGCGCCAGGACTTCGACGTCGAGGTCGACCAGAGCGCGTTGCGCGGCAGCGCGCCGGCCGAGCGGTTCGTGGTCTCTCGCGGCGGCGTCGTGCTCGGCACGGTCGGCATCATCGCCTCGGTGACCCGGCCCTTCTGCGGCGCCTGCGACCGGCTGCGCGTCACGGCCGACGGCCAGGTGCGCAACTGCCTGTTCGCCCGCGGCGAGACCGACCTGCGCGGGGCCCTGCGCTCCGGCGCGCCCGACGAGGCGCTCGCCGACATCCTGCGCGGCTCGGTGGCGGCCAAGCTGCCGGGCCACGGGATCGACGAGCCCGGCTTCCTCCAGCCGCCCCGGCCCATGTCGGCGATCGGCGGCTGAGCCCCCGGTGGCCGCCGACGGCGAGCGCGCGGTCCAGCAGGCCGTGCAGCTCGCTGCCCGGCTGCAGGAGCGGGCGGCGGTCCGTGAGCCCCGGGCTGCCCGCTCCCGGCGCCGGCGCCTCGGCCGCCTGCTCGCCGACCCGCGCGGCCGGGCGCTGCTGCTCGACCTGACCGACCGGGTCCTGCGCGTGCGCCGGCCGGCGCGCGCTGCGCGCCAGCTCGCGCGGCTCGACCTCTCCGGCGCTGTCTCCTGGTCGGGCGCGGTCGACTCGGTCCTGCTGCACGCCGGCGCGGCCGCGGCCCCGTGGCTGCCCCGGCTCACGATGCCGCTGGTGTCGGCGAGGGTCCGGGCCGAGACGGCAGCGGTGGTCCTGCCGGCGGGGCACGCGGACTACGCGCAGCACGCGCGTCGCCGGGCGGCCCAGGGGATCCGGCTCAACGTCAACGTGCTCGGTGAGGCGATCCTCGGCGAGGCGGAGGCGCGCCGCCGGCTCGACGCCGTGCTCGAGCGCATGAGCTGGCCCGAGGTCACCGCGGTCTCGGTGAAGGCGACGTCGCTGTGCGCGCAGCTCGACGTGCTCGCCTACGACGACGGCGTGGCCCGCGTCAGCGAGCGGCTGGGCGAGCTCTACGCGGCGGCCGCCCGCCGGGACCCGCCGACGCTCGTGACGGTCGACATGGAGGAGTACCGCGACCTCCACCTGACCGCCGACGCGGTCATGCGCGCCCTCGACGAGCCGGCCGCCCGGCACTTCGACGCCGGGATCGTGCTGCAGGCCTACCTGCCCGACTCGGTCGGAGTCCTCCAGGAGCTGGCCGGCTGGGCGGCCGCCCGGCGCGCCGCGGGCGGAGGTCGCACCCGCGTCCGGCTGGTCAAGGGCGCCAACCTCGCCATGGAGCGCGTCGACGCCGACCTGCACGGGTGGGAGCAGGCGCCCTTCGCGACCAAGGCGGAGGTCGATGCCAACTACAAGCGCCTGCTGGAGCTGGCGCTCGACCCGCGCCTCTCCGACTGCCTGCAGGTCGGCGTCGCCAGCCACAACGTCTTCGACCTCGCCTGGGCGCTGGTGTGCCGGTCGGACTCCGGCGCCGAGGCCCGAGTCGAGCCGGAGATGCTCGAGGGCATGGCCGAGGGGCTCGCGCTCGAGACGGCGGAGCTGGCGGGCTCCCTGCTGCTCTACGCACCCGTCGCCGAGGCCGGTGACCTGCTCAGCGCCACCGCGTACCTCGCGCGCCGGCTCGACGAGAACGCCTCGCCGGACAACTTCCTCAACCACCAGTTCTCGCTGACGACGGCGTCGGAGCAGTGGACGGTGGAGCGGGACCGCTTCGTGGCGTCCGTCCGCGACCGGCACTCCGTGCGGGCCGAGCCGCGGCGCAGGCAGGACCGGCTCACCGAGCTGGTCTCCTTCGACGCCGAAGCACCCTTCACCAACGAGCCGGACACCGACTTCTCCCTGGCCCGCAACAGGTCGTGGGTCGAGCAGAGCCTGCGGGACCACGCGTCGGCCGGCGCCGCCGACGAGCCTGCCGTCAGCGTCAGCGTCAGCGTCACCGTCACCGACGTCGACCTCGCGGTCGCTCGTGCGCGCGCGGCGCTCCTGGAGTGGTCCCAGACCACCACGGAGCACCGGCGGCGGGTGCTCACGTCGGTGGCCGAGGTCATGGCTCGCCGGCGGGGCCGTTCGATCGCCGTCATGGCCGCCGAGGGCGGCAAGACGGTGGGGGAGTCGGACCCCGAGGTCTCCGAGGGCATCGACTTCGCCCGCTACTACGCCGCGAGCACGCGGGAGCTCGACCGCATGGCGTCGGCGGGCACCCGCTTCGTGCCGCTGGGCGTCGTGGTGGTCGCGTCGCCGTGGAACTTCCCCTACGCGATCCCGGCCGGTGGCGTCCTGGCAGCGCTGGCTGCAGGCAACACGGTGGTCCTCAAGCCCGCGCCGGAGACGGTGCGCACGGCGCGCGTGCTCGTCGAGCAGTGCTGGGCGGGCGGAGTGCCGCCCGAGGTGCTGCAGCTGGTGCCGTGCGGCGACGACGACGCCGGTCGGCGCCTGGTCACCTCCCCCGACGTCGCGGCGGTGGTGCTGACCGGCTCGTGGGACACCGCCCAGCTCTTCCTCGGCTGGAAGCCGCAGCTGCGCCTGCACGCCGAGACGTCGGGCAAGAACGCCATGGTCATCACGGAGACGGCCGACCTCGACGGCGCGATCAAGGACCTGGTGCGCAGCGCATTCGGGCATGCCGGCCAGAAGTGCTCGGCCGCGAGCCTGGCCATCGTGGAGGCAGCGGTCTACGACGACCCGGCGTTCCACGAGCGGCTGCGCGACGCGGTGACCACGCTGCGCGTGGGCCCGGCGAGCGACCCGGCCACGGTCGTGGGACCGCTGGTCGCCCCGCCCCGGGGCCCGCTCGCGGACGCCCTGCGCACGCTGCAGCCGGGGGAGCGCTGGCTGGTCGAGCCCCGCGAGCTCGGGCCGACGACGTGGACGCCCGGCGTGAAGACCGGCGTCGCCCCGGGGTCGAGCTTCCACCTCACCGAGTGCTTCGGGCCGGTGCTCGGCGTCATGCGCGCCACCGACCTCGCCCACGCGGTCGAGCTGCAGAACGCGCCCGCCTACGGCCTGACCGGAGGGATCTGGAGCCTCGACGACTCCGAGGTCGACTACTGGCTCGAGCACGTCGAGGTCGGCAACGCCTACGTCAACCGGCACACCACCGGAGCCGTCGTGCAGCGGCAGCCCTTCGGCGGCTGGAAGCGGTCGTCGGTCGGCAGGGGCGTCAAGGCAGGCGGCCCCGGCTACGTCCTCAGCCTCGGGCGCTGCCTCGACGGTCCCGACGTGGCCGACGACTACGCCGAGGCGTGGCGCCAGCTCGGCGCGGACAGCGACCCGAGCGGGCTGGAGGCCGAGTCGAACGTCCTGCGCCACCGCCCGCTCCCGCGCGGTGTGCTGCTCCGCGTCGACGCCGCGACGGCGAGCCGAGACGTCTCGCTGGCTCTCGCCGCCGCCGGTCTGGCGGGTACGCGTGTGCTCCTCAGCGACGCCTCCGTCGAGGACGCCGCGGTGGCCGCCTGGCGCGCGGGTGCGGTGGACCGCGTACGCGTCCTCGGCGGGGACTCGGACCCGCTCCGGCGCGCCTGCCACGCTGCCGGCACGTCGGTCGACGACGACCCGGTCAGCGCCTACGGTCGCGCGGAGCTCCGCCACTGGGTGCGCGAGCAGAGCATCAGCCGCACCCTGCACCGCTACGGCAACGTGGCCGGCGTCCGGCCGCCGGTGTCGACGAGGCCGTCGGCCACCAGCCGGACGAGGGCCTCGTGGACCGCCTCGAGAGCGGTCCAGCGCGGCGCGTAGCCCAGCGCGCGCCGGGCCTTCTCGATGCTCATGACCGGGCTGCGCGAGATGTGGTCGAGGGTCACCGCGGCCACGTCGGCGCCGACCTCGTCAGCGAACTCGTCGAACGGCGCGAAGCGCAGCCGCGGCTCGGCACCGAACCACGAGGCGACCGCCGTCGCGAGGCCGCGCAGGGTCACCGCCCGCTCGGCGACGACGTGGAAGGCCTGGCTGCGGGCGGCCTCCGGCGCCTCGACGCAGAGGGCGAACGCCTGGGCGACGTCGGCAGCGTGCACGTGGTGCAGCGCCTCCAGGCCGAAGTTCGGCAGCACGACCTCCTCGCCGCGGGCGAGGGCCCCGAAGACGTCGAGCTCGAGGTTGCCGGCCGGGCCGATCGGCGCCCAGCCGGGGCCGGTGATGTGGCCCGCGCGGATGACGGTGCTGGACAGCCGTCCCCGCCGGGACAGCGTCAGCAGGTGCTCCTCGACCTCCGCCTTGGCGCGGCCGTAGTCGCTGGTGGGGTGCAGGGGCTGGTCCTCCACGGCCGGCACCTCGGAGCTCGGGCCGTGCACCCAGATCGTGCCGCAGTGGAGCAGGGAGGTGCCTGACCCCTCGAGCGCGTCGGTCAGCTGGCGGGCGCTGTCGAGCGTGAAGCAGAGCAGGTCGACGACGACGTCGGCGTCGAGCTCGGCGACCCGCCGGCCGAACGTGCCCGCCGCGTCCTCGGCGTCGCGGTCGACCTGCACGGTCTCGACCCGGCTCCACCAGGCCGAGGAGGAGTACGGCTCCCGCTGGCCGCGCGAGAGGGAGACGACCTCGTGCCCGGCGGCGGCGAGCCGCGGGACGAGGTAGGTGCCGATGTGCCCGGTGCCGCCGATGACCGCGATGCGCATCGCGACAACGTACGCGACCCGGCTCCGGGGCTCAGCGGTCGGCGACCTCAGGCGGCCACACGACGCGGAAGCGCTCGAACACGACCTGCTCGGTGGTCTCGTCGAAGGGCGTGCCGCGCCGCTCGCCCTGGCGCTCGAAGTAGCGCCGGTGCCCGGCCAGCCAGTCGCCGCGGGTGCGGTCGCCCTCGCCCTCGTCGAGGGCGAAGGCGTCGTCGACGCTGCCGAGCAGGCCCGTGCGCACGTCGGTGGTCTGCAGCACGCACGCCGGGGCGCCGGTGCCGTCGAGCACGATCCAGTGGGCGCCGACGCTCGGGAGCGGCGTCCCCGCGTCGAAGTCCGCGAGGAGCCCGGCCGTCGCGCGCTTGGGCCCGTGGAGCACCAGCTCGAGGAGCTGGTCGGCCATCGCGGGGCTGTCGCCGAACGCGGTGGCGACGTCCAGGGAGTCCGGGTCGGCGCCGGTGGCCGTGCAGTAGTCGCGCCACATCGCCTCGACGGCACCCGGGCCGACCCCGACGCTGACGACCCAGGGGGCCGGCGGCTCGGGCGACTCGTGCACGAGCGGCCGGTAGGGGACCGGCGCCTGGACCGGAGGGACGGGGTCGCTCCGGTGCTGCAGCGTGGCGGGCACGGCCGAGCCGGAGGCGTCGAGCAGCCCGAGCTCGTAGCCGCGCTCGCGCAGGCCGGTGATGATGGCCGGCAGGGCCTCGACGGTCGCTGCGCCGGCGCCGCTGTCGATGGCGCCGTCGTGGAGCACCACCACGGCGCCTGGCTCGGCCTTCTCGAGCACCTCCGCCACGATCTGCTCGGCGGTGGTCGCCGGGTCGTAGTCGGGGACGCCGAAGGTCGCCAGGACCTCGAGGTAGCCCAGGTCGGACAGGACCCCGCGCACCCCCTCGTCGGTGGAGAGGAACGGCGGCCGCACCGCCTTGAAGGCCGGCTCGACCCCGGCCGCGGCCAACGCCTGCTCGGTCTCCCGGACCTCGCTGCGCACCTGCTCGTCGGGCAGGTCGGCCAGGCGCGGGTGGGTGTCGGTGTGGTTGAGCACCAGGTGCCCCTCCGCTGCGGCGAACGCCACGAGGTGCGGGTTCGCCCGCACGCGGGCGCCGACGTCGAAGAAGGTCGCAGGCACGCCGTGCTCGCGCAGCACCTCCAGGGTGCGCGGGCGGAACGAGGATGGGCCGTCGTCGAAGGTCAAGGCGACGACGGGGCGGTCGAGGTCGGGCATGGCCGATGTTGTAGCAGGCGCGCCCTCCGCCAGCCGCTCAGGCTGCGGGCGGGCGCGTGGCGCGCACGCTGCCCGGACCTGCGCCGAGCTCGCGCGGGGCCTCGAGGGCCAGGCGCTGGGGCACCGGCTGGTGCACGGCGGGCATCGGGCGGTTCGGCTCGCGACCGGCGTTGGCGACGACCACGGCGATGTAGGGCAGGACGATCGCCAGGCCGACGAAGGTCCAGCGCACCCACCCGGTGGTCACGACAGCGAGCACGAAGCACACGGAGCGCAGCCCCATGCTCCACGCGTAGCGCCGGGAGCGCGCTGCGATGTCCTGCTGCAGCCCGGGCGCGACCCCGGTGATCTGGTAGACCGGCTCGGTGCGCGGTCGCTGGGTCCTCACCACCCCTCAACCGTACGTCCGCGCGGTGCGCCCGGCACCTCAGGACCGGGCGGGGCGGTAGGGTCCTGCGGGCTGCGTCGCCGGGTCGCTGCCGCACTGTGGGAGGTTCGATGGGTCGCTCCGCGCTGGTCACCGGCGGCAACCGTGGCATCGGGCTCGCCGTCGTGCGGGCACTGGTCGAGGCGGGCGACTCCGTGACCGCGACCTACCGCTCGGGCGAGCCGCCGGCGGACGCGCCCGAGGGCGTGACCTGGGTCCGCGCCGACGTGACCGACACCGCGGCGGTCGACGCGGCGTTCGAGGCCGCGCAGGAGGCCCACGGCCCGGTCGAGGTGGCCGTCGCCAACGCGGGCATCACCAAGGACCAGCTGGTGATGCGCATGCCCGACGAGGACTTCACCTCGGTGCTCGACACCAACCTCACCGGCTCGTTCCGCGTCGCGCGCCGCGCGGCCGCCGGCATGCTGCGCCTCAAGCGCGGCCGCATCGTGCTCGTCTCGTCGGTCGTGGCGCTCAGCGGCAGCGCGGGGCAGGTCAACTACGCGGCGTCGAAGTCGGGCCTGGTCGGGCTCGCCCGCTCGCTCGCCCGCGAGGTCGGATCTCGCGGCATCACCGTCAACGTCGTCGCGCCCGGCTTCGTCGAGACCGACATGACCGCGCAGCTCAGCGACGCCCGGCGCACCGAGATCCTCGGCTCCGTGCCCCTCAAGCGCCTGGCGAGCCCCGAGGAGGTCGCGGCGGTCGTGCGCTTCCTGGCCGGCGAGGACGCCGCCTACGTCACCGGCGCCGTCGTGCCCGTCGACGGCGGCCTCGGCATGGGCCACTAGCCTGCAGCCATGGGAATCCTCGAAGGCAAGCGCCTGCTCGTCACCGGAGTGCTCGTCGAGAGCTCGATCGCCTTCTCCGCGGCCCGCATCGCGCAGGAGCAGGGCGCGCAGGTCGTGCTCTCCTCGTTCGGCAAGGCGCTGCGGCTCACCTCCGCGATCGCCGGCCGGCTCCCGCAGAAGGCGCCCGTCGTCGAGCTCGACGTCACGAGCACCGAGCACCTCGACGGGCTGGCGGACGCGCTGCGCGAGCACGTCGACGGCCTCGACGGAGTCGTCCACTCGATCGGCTTCGCGCCGCAGTCCGCGCTGGGCGGCCGGTTCCTCGAGACGCCGTGGGACGACGTGGCCGTCGCCCTGCACACCTCGGCCTACTCGCTCAAGGCCCTGACGATGGCCTGCGCGCCGCTGTTCGGCGAGAGCGCCTCGGTCGTCGGCCTCGACTTCGACGCGACGGTCGCCTGGCCGCAGTACGACTGGATGGGCGTGGCCAAGGCCGCCTTCGAGTCGACCGCCCGCTACCTCGCGCGCGACCTCGGCCCCCGCGGCGTGCGCGTCAACCTCGTCGCCGCCGGGCCCCTCGGCACCACCGCGGCCAAGCACATCCCGGGCTTCGACCAGCTGACCGACGTCTGGGCGACCCGCGCGCCGCTCGGCTGGAACACCGCCGACATGGAGCCGGCTGCCCGCGCCGTGTGCGCGCTGCTCTCGGACTGGTTCCCGGCGACGACGGGCGAGATCGTCCACGTCGACGGCGGCGTGCACGCCATCGGCGCCTGAGGCCGGGGGAGCAGCCGTGCCCACCCTGGTCGTCGTCCGGCACGGCGAGGCCGAGCGCGCCGCGCCCGGCACCGACGACATCGACCGCCAGCTGGCCCGGCAGGGGCGCGCCGACGCCGCCGCGGCCGGGCAGTGGGTGGCCGAGCACGTGGGGCGCCCGGGGCTCGTGGTGGGCTCGCCCGCGCTGCGCGCCCGGCAGACCGTCGACGCGCTGGTGGCGGCGTGGGACGAGCGCCCCACCACCGTCGTCGACGAGGCGGTCTACGAGGCCTCGCTCGGCGACCTGCTCCGGGTCGTGCGGGGGCTCGACGACGACGAGGACGTCATCGCGCTGGTCGGGCACAACCCCGGCCTCAGCCTGCTGGTCGGCGAGCTGACCAGCGAGCCGTCCGACCTCGCCACCAGCTCGGTCGCCGTGGTCGAGGTGCCCAGCGCGTGGGCCGACACCCCGGCGTTCGCGTGCCGCCTGGTCTCGCTGGAGACGCCCCGCGCCTAGGGCAGCGTCGCGTAGACGTAGCGCTCGATCTGCTCGGCCACGGGCTGCGGCACCGAGTCGAAGCGGATCACGATCTGCCCGCCCGGTCGCACCGCGTGGACGTGGCCGCTCATCTGCGGCCGGTTCGCCCGGTCGAGGTGGATGACGATGTCGGTGGACTCGCCCTCGCGCATCGCCGGCAGCTCCTGCTCGCCGGTGTCGAGCGCGACGCGGCAGCCGCCCGCCGACAGGTCGAGGGTGCGCCCGGCGATGCGCCCGGCGATGCCCTTGACCGTCAGGTCGACGTCGACGTGGGCGGCGGCGCGCACGTTGCGGCGGCGGGGCTCGCGCACGGCGACCGAGCCGGTCAGCGACACCACGGTCGAGGTCTCGGTCGGCGTCGCCTCGGCCGAGACGACGAGGGAGTCGCCGCCGGCGGCGAGGACCGTCGCCCAGACCGGGAAGGCGCCGCCGCGGGCGTTGGTGGGGCTGATGTCGACGGTCAGGGTGACCGGAGTGCCGACGGGGCTGCCCGGCGCGGGGGTCTCCCAGCGCAGCAGCGTGCCCGTCAGCAGCCGGGCGTCTCCCACGGGGACCAGCGCGACCGCGCTGCCCGTGATCGGGTCGCCCGGCGCACCCTTGCGCTGCACCTGCTCGCTCATCGACGTGCCCCCCTGCTCCGACGGCCCCGCTGCGGACCGTGCTGCGTCGCTCACCCTAGGCCGAACACTCCCCGTTGTGCCCAGAACCACACGGTGCGCACACCATGAGCGTGCGCCTTTCGGGTGACGCCGGCGCTCAGCCGTCGAGCGCGTCGGCCTCCTCGACCTCCTCGCGCGGGATGCCGAGCAGGAACAGCACCGCGTCGAGGTAGGGCACGGTGACGGCGGTGTGCGCCGCGGCGCGGACCACCGGCTTGGCGTTGAAGGCGACGCCGAGCCCGGCGGCGCCGAGCATGTCGAGGTCGTTGGCGCCGTCGCCGATCGCGACGGTCTGCCCGAGCGGCACGTCGCAGTCGGCCGCGAACCGGCGCAGCGCGGCGGCCTTGCCCGCCCGGTCGACCACGTCGCCGACGATCCGGCCGGTCAGCGTGCCGCCCACGACCTCGAGGGTGTTGGCGGCGGCGTAGTCGAGCTCGAGCTCATCAGCCAGCGGCTGCACGACCTGGGTGAAACCACCGCTGACCACCGCGACGCGGTGGTCGAGCCGCTTGAGGGTGCGCACCAGCGTGCGCGCGCCGGGTGTGAGGACGACAGAGCGGCGTACGTCGTCGAAGACCGACTCGGGCAGGCCGGCCAGCAGCGCGACCCGGGCGTGCAGCGACTCGGCGAAGTCGAGCTCGCCGCGCATCGCCGACTCCGTGACGCGCGCGACCTCGTCGGCGACGCCTGCGTGCTCGGCCAGCATCTCGATGACCTCGCCCTGGATGAGCGTCGAGTCGACGTCCATGACCACCAGCCGCTTGCCGCGGCGGTGCAGGCCGGCCCGCTGCACCGCGACGTCGACGCGCTGCTGGGCCGCCTCGCGCGCCAGCACCAGCCGCAGGTCGGCGGTGTCGGTGCCGGAGACCTCCATCTCGACCGCTGTCACGGGGTAGCGCGCGATGCGCACGATGCGGTCGATGTTGGCGCCGGCGTCGGCGATCCGCCCGGTCACGGCTGCCAGCGCCGCCGGCGTGAGCGGGCGCCCGAGCACGGTGACCAGGCTGCGGGAAGCGCGCTGCTCGGGCTCGGCCGCACCGGGCAGCGTCTCGACCTCCATGCCGAGCCCGTCGCCCGCCGAGCGGGCGGCCCGCTCGAGCGAGGCGAGGTCGGCGCCCTCGAGCAGCACCCCGAGCACGAGGCGTCCGCGGACGACGACCTGCTCGACGTCGAGCACCGCGACGTCGGCGCCAGCGAAGGCCGCGAAGAGCCGGGAGGTGACCCCCGGACGGTCGGCTCCGGTGAGGGTGACGAGCAGCGTACGGGTGGGTGCCACGAGCGCACAGGCTAGCCGAGCGCGTTGTCCGCTGTTTCGCCGCGGAAGCAGTCCTGCAACGTTACGGTAACCGCCTTGAGCCACTGTGTCGCGAGCGCCGACGGCGCACGGACCGGACGAGAGGCGTCAGCGATGAGCGAGGCACTGCGGTCGGGGCGGAAGTCCACGACGCTGACGGTCCACCACGCGCCGGCGACAGCCGATGCGGCGGCCGAGAAGGCCAAGCTGCAGAAGCACTTCGGCCGCGCCGACATCTTCTTCTTCCTGGTGTGCACGCTGGTCGGCGTCGACGGGCTCGGCACGCTCGCGACGCAGGGCGGGGCGGGTTTCACCTGGCTGGTGGTCTCGGTGCTGCTGTTCGCGGTGCCGTCGGCGATGCTGCTGGCCGAGCTCGGCGCGGGCTTCACCGACGAGGGCGGCCCCTATGTCTGGGTGCGCATGGCGTTCGGCCACCTGGCAGGAGCGGTCAACAACTTCTTCTACTGGGTCACGAACCCGGTGTGGATGGGCGGCACGCTGGTCGCCACTGCGCTGAGCGGGCTCGTCGTGTTCTTCAACGGCGAGGCCGACTACTCGACGACGACGACGGTGCTGCTGGGCATCCCGTTCATCTGGCTGGGCGTGCTCTTCGCCGTCCTGTCGTTCCGCGTCGGCAAGTGGGTGGCGACCATCGGTGCGATCGCCCGCTTCCTGCTGTTGGGCTTCTTCAGCATCACGGTGGTCGGCTACGGCGTCCGGCACGGCTTCCACGGCATTCGCGCCGGCGGCTTCAAGCCCGACTTCTCCAGCTTCGTCGCGCTGGTGCCCCTCATCCTGTTCAGCCTCGTGGGCTTCGAGCTGCCGAGCGCCGCGGGCGAGGAGATGCAGGACGCCAAGCGCGACGTGCCCGCCGGGATCGCGAAGTCCGTGATCGCGACCGGCCTGCTCTACGGCCTGCCGGTGCTCGGCATCCTGCTGGTGCTGCCCGAGGACCAGGCCACCGGCCTGGCCGGATTCCCGCAGGCGCTCAAGCAGTCGCTCACCATCTTCGGCGGCAGCGTGTCCACCGGCGCGGACGGCGCGGTCACGGTGTCGCTCTCGGCGGGCGCCGAGGCGATCGGGTGGGTCATGGGCCTGCTCATCGTGGTCGTCGCCTTCACCTCGGGCCTCACCTGGATCATGGGCTCCGACCGCACGCTCGCCGTCTCCTGCTACGACGGCGCCGGCCCGCGGTGGTTCGGCGCCTTCAGCGAGCGGTTCGGCACCCCGGTGCGCGTCAACATCCTCTCGGGCGTCGTCTCGACCGCGGTCTTCGTCGCCACGCTGAGCATCACCGGCGGCAACGCGGCCAAGTTCTTCAACGTGGCCCTCGGGCTGGCGATCTCGACAACCCTGATCTCCTACCTCGGCATCTTCCCCGCGGCATGGCGCCTGCGGGGGCAGCGGGCGGACGACGGCGGCTACCGCGCGCCGTGGATCGGCGTCACCACCGTGGTGTCGATGGCGTTCATCGTGTTCTGCACGGTCGAGCTGCTCTTCCCCGGCCTCGGTGACGGCTGGTTCGCCGAGGACTACCGGCCGGAGGAGTGGGCGTCGGACGAGCGCTGGAGCTACCTGCTCACCGAGGCCGTGCCGCTCGCCGCGTTCATCGCGATCGCCGTCGGCTTCTGGTGGGCCGGTGCCCGGCACCGTCGCAACGAGGTCGTCGTCCTGCCGGAGGCGCGCCGCCCCTAGAGTGCCGTGGTGCCGCCGCTGCCCCAGAGGTCCGACCTGCTGCCCGCGCTGCGGGTCACGACCGCGGTCGTGGTGCCGCTGGTGGTGCTGCGGCTCACCGGGCACATCGGCGACGCGCTCTACGCCGCCTTCGGAGCCTTCGCCTCGATCTACTCGCGCCGCGGCACCCACGTCGACCGGGCGGTGATGCAGCTGCAGGCGGCCGCGCTGCTCGTCGCCTGCATCACCGCCGGAGCGGCGGTCTCGGCCCTCGACCGCGGCGTGTGGCCTGCGGTGGTCGGTACGGCTGCGGCCGCCGCCGCCGGGTCCGCGTGCTCCGACCGGTGGCGGTGGCTGCCGCCCGGACCGCTGTTCGCGGTGTTCGCCTTCGGCGCCTGCGCCGGTACGCCGGCGACCTGGCACCGGGTGCCCGAGGCCTTCGGCATCGGTGCAGCGGCTGCGGCCTTCGCCGTGCTGGTCGGCGCTCTCGGGGCGGCGCACGCGGGCAGCCGGCGCACGGGGCGGGGGCCGGCCGCGTACCCCGCCCGCACCGGTCGAGAGGTGGCGGCGCGCGCGGGCGTCAGCGCCGGCTCGGCCCTCGTCGCCGCCGGAGCCGCGGCCGGCCTCGGGCTGCACCACTCCTACTGGGCGGCCGTCGCAGCGGTGGTGCCGTGGTCAGCGGGCGACACGGTCGGGCGGCTGACCCGCGCCTGGCACCGCTTCGCCGGCACGGCAGGGGGCCTGCTCGTCGCCGCGCCGCTCGTGCTCTCAGGCCCGCACGGCTGGACCGTGGTCGCGCTGGTCGGCCTGCTCCAGGTGTTGGCGGAGCTCTTCGTCCTGAGGCACTACGGCGTCGCCATGCTCTTCGTGACCCCGATGGCCGTGCTCATGCCGCGGCTGGTCACCACCGGGCCGGCCTGGCCGCTGCTGCGCGACAGGGGCGTGACCACCGCCATCGGCGTGGTCGTCGGCGTCGCCGCGGTGATGGCCGTCCACGACCGCCGGGCGGAGGACTAGGCGCGGCTCAGGCCGTGACGCGCTGGCCCTTGCCCACGACGACGATGCCCGAGGGCGAGACGGTGTAGCCGCGGGCCCGGTCGCGCTCGATGTCGACGCCCACGGTCGCGCCGGCCTCGACCACGACGTTCTTGTCGAGCACCGCTCGCACGACCCGGGCGCCGGGCTCGACGACGACGCGGTCCATGAGCACCGAGGCCGACACGTGGGCACCGCGGAGCACCTGGGTGCGCGGGAAGACCACGGAGTCCTCCACCGAGGAGCCGGAGATGATGGCGCCGGGGGAGACCATGGAGCCGTAGGCCACGCCGCCCGAGCCGTCGTCGCCGCGCACGAACTTCGCGGCGGGCATCGGGTCGTAGGCCGTGAAGATGGGCCACTCGTAGTTGTACATGTTGAAGACGGGGTGGACCGAGATGAGGTCCATGTTGGCCTCGTAGAACGAGTCGAGCGTGCCGACGTCGCGCCAGTAGGCGTGGTCGCGCGCGGTCGAGCCGGGCACCTCGTTCTGGGTGAAGTCGTAGACCTGGGCGTCGTCCTTGTCGACGAACATCGGCACCAGGTTGCCGCCGACGTCGTGCTTGCTCTCGGGGTTCATCGCGTCGCGGGTCACCGCGTCGACGAGCGCCCGGGTCGTGAAGATGTAGTTGCCCATCGAGGCGTAGACCTGGTCGGGCGCGTCGGCCAGCCCCACCGCGTCCTTCGGCTTCTCGCGGAAGCGGGCGATCTTGCGCCCGGCGTCGGGGCCGGAGGTCTCGGTCTCGATGACGCCGAACTGGTCGGCCTCGTGCAGCGGCTGGCGGACGGCCGCGACGGTGAGCCCGACGCCGGACTCGATGTGCTGCTGGAGCATCTGCCGCGGGTCCATGCGGTAGATGTGGTCGGCGCCGAACACGATGATGTACTTCGGCCGCTCGTCGTCGATGAGGTTGAGGTTCTGGTAGATCGCGTCGGCGGAGCCGGCGAACCACCGCGGGCCGAGGCGCTGCTGGGCCGGCACCGGGGTGATGTAGTTGCCGAGCAGGGTCGACATGCGCCAGGTCTTGGTGATGTGCCTGTCGAGGCTGTGCGACTTGTACTGCGTCAGCACCACGACCTTGAGGAACCCCGCGTTGGTGAGGTTCGACAGGACGAAGTCGATGAGCCGGTAGTTGCCCCCGAAGGGCACAGCGGGCTTGGCCCGGTCAGCGGTGAGCGGCATCAGCCGCTTGCCCTCACCACCTGCCAGGACGATCGCCAGGACGTCAGCCATGGCGGCACCGTACCCCCTCGTGTGGTGTGGCTCACCCCGGTGCCGCCCGTGGCGCCGACTTTGTGGCAAGGTGCGGGACGTGCGCGTCGACCTCCTCACCCGCGAGTACCCGCCCGCCGTCTACGGCGGCGCCGGTGTCCACGTCGAGTACCTCACGCGAGCCCTCCGCGCGGCCTCGACCGATGTGCGCGTCCGCTGCTTCGGGGCGCCCCGCGACGAGCCGGGCACCACGGCCTACGACGACAGCAGCGTGCTGCCCGGCGCCAACGCCGCGCTGCGCACCATGGCCGTCGACCTCGCCATGGCGAGCGACTGCGCCGGTGCCGACCTGGTGCACAGCCACACCTGGTACGCCAACCACGCCGGCAGCGTCGCCGCCCTCCTGCACGGGGTGCCGCACGTCGTCACGACCCACAGCCTCGAGCCGCACCGGCCGTGGAAGGCCGAGCAGCTCGGCGGCGGCTACGCGGTCTCGTCGTGGGTCGAGCGCACGGCGCTCGAGTCCGCAGACGCGGTCATCAGCGTCAGCGCCGGCATGCGGGCCGACGTGCTCGACGTCTACCCGGCGCTCGACCCCGACAAGGTCCGCGTCGTCTACAACGGCATCGACACCGAGCTCTACGCGCCCGACCCCGGCACCGACGTCCTCGAGCGCCACGGCATCGACCCGGGCCGCCCCTACGCGGTCTTCGTCGGGCGCATCACCCGGCAGAAGGGCCTGCCCTACCTGCTGCGCGCCGCCGAGCGGCTCGACCCCGACGCCCAGCTGGTGCTGCTGGCCGGCGCGCCGGACACCCCCGAGATCGCTGCGGAGGTCGAGGGCCTCGTCGACGAGCTGCGCGCCTCGCGCAGCGGCGTGGTGTGGGTGCAGGAGATGCTGCCGCGCCCGCAGGTCATCCAGGTCCTCACGCACGCGACCGTCTTCGTCTGCCCCTCGATCTACGAGCCGATGGGCATCGTCAACCTCGAGGCGATGGCGTGCGAGACCGCGGTCGTCGCCACCGCCACCGGGGGCATCCCCGAGGTGGTCGCCGACGGCTCCGGGCTGCTCGTGCCCATCGAGCAGGTCAGCGACGGCACGGGCACGCCGCTCGACCCCGAGACCTTCGTCGCCGACCTCGCCGAGCGCGTCAACACCCTGCTGGCCGACCCCGAGCGCGCTGCCGAGATGGGCCGCGTCGGCCGTCGGCGCGCGGTCGAGGTCTTCTCCTGGGACGCCGTCGCGCAGCAGACCCTCGAGGTGTACCGCTCCGTCCTCTGACGACCGGCCGGTGGCAGTATGTCGCCATGTCAGAGGCCCCAGCCCAGACCATCGCCTACCCGGACCCGAACGCCCGGCGCTACGGCCGGGAGCCGGAGCACCTCGATCCCCACGTCATCGTCCTGTTCGGAGCCACCGGCGACCTGTCGCGGCGCAAGCTGCTGCCCGGCCTGACCTACCTCGCGCTGTCCTCGCTCGCGCCCGAGGTGCAGATCGTCGCCACCTCGCTGGAGGACCTCGACGACGACGCGTTCCGCGCGTTCGCCTTCCAGGCGGTGTCGGAGTTCAGCACCCGCCCGCTCAACAAGGAGCAGTGGGACGCGTTCGCCTGCAAGCTGCGCTACGTGCCCCAGAGCGCAGGGCCCGAGGCGCTGGCGAAGGCGGTCGCCGAGGCCGAGGGCGAGCTCGGAGAAGGCGTACGCCGCCTGCACTACCTCAGCGTGCCTCCCCGCGCGGCGCTCGCGGTGGTGACGATGCTGCGCGACGCGGGGCTCGTCGAGCGCTCGCGCGTCATCATGGAGAAGCCGTTCGGCACCGACCTCGAGAGCGCCATCAAGCTCAACGACCAGGTGCACGGCGTCTTCCAGGAGCGCCAGATCTTCCGCATCGACCACTTCCTCGGCAAGGAGGCGGCGCAGAACATCCTGGCGTTCCGCTTCGCCAACGGGCTGTTCGAGCCGATCTGGAACCGCAACTTCATCGACCACGTGCAGATCGACATCCCCGAGGTCCTCGGGCTCGACCGCCGTGCCGGCTTCTACGAGGCCACGGGCGCCTACAAGGACATGGTCGTCACCCACCTGTTCCAGGTCATGGCGTTCGTCGCGATGGAGCCGCCGACGGCGCTCGAGCCGCGGGCCATCAGCGAGGAGAAGAACAAGGTCTTCCGCTCCCTGCTGCCGATCGAGCCGCGCCACGTCGTGCGCGGGCAGTACCTCGGCTACCGCGGCGAGGAGGGGGTCAACCCCGAGTCCGACACAGAGACCTTCATCGCGCTGCGCGCGCGCATCGACAACTGGCGCTGGGCCGGGGTGCCGTTCTACCTGCGCACCGGCAAGCGCATGGCCGAGGGCCAGCGCATCATCTCGATCGCCTTCAAGGAGGCGCCGAAGTCGATGTTCCCGGCCGGCTCGGGCGTCGGCACCCAGGGTCCCGACCACCTCACCTTCGACCTGGCCGACGAGACCAAGGTGTCGCTGTCGTTCTACGGCAAGCGCCCGGGGCCGGGCATGCGTCTCGACAAGCTCTCGATGCAGTTCTCGACCCACGACACCGGCCACGCGGGCGACGTGCTCGAGGCCTACGAGCGGCTCATCCTCGACGCCATGCGCGGCGACCACACGCTGTTCACCACGGCCGAGGGCATCGAGAGCCTGTGGGAGCGCTCGATGCCGCTGCTCGAGGACCCGCCGCCGGTCAAGCCCTACACCCCCGGCAGCTGGGGCCCCAACGCGATCCACCAGCTCATCGCGCCGCACGCCTGGCGGCTGCCGTTCGAGCGCACCTGGCGGGCGCCGAAGCAGCCCGGCTGAGGAGGGCTGCCGGGGGCATACTGCAGGCACGCAGAGTCGCGTGAGGCAGGTGGCCATGACCGGTTCCTCGGGGGAGTTCCTCGCCGCGCTGAGCGCGCTGTCGCGGCGCGGGGCGGTGGAGGTGGTGGTCGGCGCGCGCGCCGGCGGCGCCGCGGTCGGCACGCTGGTGGCCGACGTGTTCGCGCCCGCCGAGCGCGAGGTCGGCCTGCGCTGGGAGCGGGACGAGTGGTCGGTCGCCCAGGAGCACGCGGCCACCGTCATCGCCGAGCTCGCCCTGTCGGCCGTCTCCCAGGACGGGCACGACCGCGTCCACGGGCGCCTGGTGGCGGCCTGCGTCAGCGGCGAGTGGCACGCCTTCCCGGTGCGCCTGGTCGCCGAGTCCCTGCGCGACCTCGGCTGGTCGGTGACCTGCCTCGGCGGGTCCGTCCCGGCCGACCAGCTGGAGGGCTTCCTGCGCGAGCACCGGCCCGACGCGGTGCTGCTCAGCGCCACGCTCGCCGCCAGCCTGCCCGGGGCGCTGGAGTCGGTGGCGGCGGCCCGGCGCGCCGGCGTCCCGGCGGTCCTCGGCGGTGCGGCGGCCGACGCGTACCCCGCTGCCGCGGCCGCTGTCGGAGCCCACGCGGCGCCGTCCGACGTCCTCGCGGTGCACGACCTGCTCGAGAGGCTGGTGGGCAGCCCGCCGCTGCCCGAGCCGCCCGGCGCCCAGGCCCAGCAGCGCTGCCGCGACCTCCACTCCGAGCGCCCGGCCCTGGTCGACGCCCTCGGCGGTGCGGCGTCGGCGCTGCCGGCCGCGGCCGGCTCGCTGCTCGCCCCGCTGGTCGACACCCTCGCCGCCGCGGCGCTGCTCGGGGACACCGCGCCGCTGGACGACTTCACCGACTGGCTCACCGGAGTCGTACGCGTCCGGGGCGGCGACCCCGCCGCCGTCGACGCGCTGGTGCAGGCGCTGCGGCGGGAGGCCGCGCCGCTCGTGCCCGAGCTCGGTGAGCTCGCGACGGCGGGAGTGCGTCGTGGCTGACGCCCGCGAGGACGCCGGCTCGCGGCTCGGCCTGGGCCTGGTGGAGTGGACGCCGGGCCCCGGCGAGGGCCCGCGCGACATGCCCGCGCCTGCCGCGCGCCTCGCGCACGCCGACCCCGCGCTCGCCGCCCTGCTGGGCCGTCCCGGGGAGGACCTCGCCGGCGTCCCCGCCGAGCAGGTGCTGGCGCCGCCGGTCTGGACGGCGCTGCGCACGGCCACGTCCTCGCCCGTCGAGGCGACGCTGCCCCGGCCGACAGGGCCGGGTCTCACCGTGGTGCTGCACTGGTCGCTGCAGGGCCCGGGCCGGCTGCTTCTCGCGGTCGAGGACGTCACCTCGCGCCGCCGGCTCCTGCGCTCGCTGCAGCGCAAGGCGCTCTACGACCCCCTCACCGGCCTGCCCAACCGGGTGCTCTTCCTCGAGCACCTGGAGCAGGCCCTGCGCGACGCCCAGCGCAGCGGGCGCCCGGCCGCCGTGGCCTTCGTCGACGTCGACGACCTGAAGGCGGTCAACGAGGTGCTCGGCCACGAGGCGGGCGACGAGCTGCTCATCACGGTCGCGCACCGCCTGCGCCGCAGCCTGCGCGCCTCGGACGTCGCCGGCCGCCTCAGCGGCGACGAGTTCGCGGTGGTGTGCCCCCGTCTCAACGGAGCCCAGGAGCTGTCGGCGATCGGCGAGCGACTGCTGACCACGGTCGCGGGCGCCTGCATGCTCGGCGGCCGCGAGGTCGCCGCCTCGGTCAGCGTCGGGCTGGCGCAGACCGGCGGCGCGCCGGTCAGCAGCGCGGCCGCCCTGCTCGGCCACGCCGACGAGGCGCTGCGCCGGGCCAAGCGGCGCGGCAAGCGGCAGTACGTCGTCTTCGACGCCGCCCTCGACGACGAGCTCCGCGCGCGGCGGGCGGTCGAGAGCGAGCTGTCCGACGCGCTGGCCGGCGGGCAGCTGCGGGTGCACTACCAGCCGGTCGTCGACCTCACCGCCGGCCGGGTCGTCGGCGCGGAGGCGCTGCTGCGCTGGCAGCACCCGGTGCGCGGGCTGCTGGGCCCGGACGAGTTCCTCCCGCTGGCCGAGGACACCGGCGCCATCGTCGAGCTGGGGCGCTGGGTGCTCGACCAGGCGTGCGCGCAGGCGGCACTCTGGCGCGCGCAGCGGCCGGGCGTCACCGTGGCGGTCAACGTGTCGCCGCGCCAGCTCGGGCGCGGCGACGTCGCGCTGGCGGTGGAGGAGTCGCTCGAGCGTCACGGGCTCGACCCCGGCGGCCTGCGCATCGAGGTCACGGAGTCGGCGCTCACCGAGTCGTCGTCGGCGCGCAGCGAGCTGTGGGAGATCGACGCGTCGGGTGTGCCGGTCGGCATCGACGACTTCGGCACCGGCTACGCGTCGCTGAGCTACCTGCGCCAGCTGCCGGTGGGCTTCATCAAGATCGACCGCTCCTTCGTCGCCGACATGGTCAGCGACCCCGACCAGCACGCGATCGTCGCGTCCGTCACCTCGCTGGCCCTCGCACTCGGCATCGGCGTGGTCGCCGAGGGGGTCGAGACCGGCGCCCAGGCCGAGGCGCTGGTGGCCCTGGGGTGCACCACGGCGCAGGGCTTCCTCTACGCGCGGCCGATGCCGGCTGAAGAGCTGGCGCTGCTCAGCCCCGGTCGGGTCGGGGCTCGAGCGGGGAGTTGACCGCGGCGACGAGCGCCCGCCGGGTCACGGCGCTCAGCCGGTCGAGCACGTCGAGCCGCATGGCGATGGCCCCGGCGCTCACCGCCGCCCCCGGGTCGGGACGCGCGAGCGAGAGGATCGCCCCGACGGTGCGCGCCGAGGCGAGCACGCGCTCGGCCCGGGGGGCGAAGTCGTCGGGCAGCGAGGCGTCGTCGATGCGCCGACGCATCCGGGCCAGCGTGTCGAGCACCTCGGGGCGCCAGCGGGCGACGTCGAGTCGCAGCAGCTCCTCGGTCGCCTCGGAGAGCGCCTCCTTCAGCTCGCGGTCGGCCTCCGCGAGCGAGGGCAGCGGCGTCGAGCGTGCCGGCTCGACGGCGTGCACGCGCCAGCGCACCTGCACCAGGCTCGAGCGCGCGGTCTCGACGGAGGGCACCAGGGCGTACGCCGCGGCCCCCCGCGTCAGCACCGCCTCGCCCGCCTCCAGGGCCTCCTCGTTGAACGACGGCGGGCCGGGCAGGCCCGCGACGTCGCCCGGCACCGGCAGCGCCAGCGCGAGCCCGGTGACGCCGAGGCGGCGCAGCTCACCGAGCGCCAGCGCGACGCCGACGCCGTCGGGGTCGTCGTGGGAGCCCGGGAGCCCGTCGACGACGTGGCGCGTGTCGTCGCCGACGACGGCGTCAAGGGCCAGGTCAGGACTGGTGGTGGCCCGCAGCACCGCGCCGCCCCAGGCGGCGAGGCGCACGGAGCGCGGCAGGTCCGGCACAGTGCGCCACTCTAGGACGGGGCTTGTAGGGTCTCGCAGGTGATGTGCGATGGCTGAGGTGCTGCGGCTCGACGGCGTGACCGTGGTCCGCGGCGGCGGCCCGATCCTCGAGGACCTCGACTGGACCGTCCGCGAGGGGGAGCGCTGGGTCGTCCTCGGCCCCAACGGCGCCGGCAAGACCACCCTGCTCCAGATCGCCGCGACCGCCATCCACGCGACCCGCGGCCGGGTCGAGGTGCTGGGCGAGGAGCTCGGGCTGGTCGACGTCTTCGAGCTGCGGCCCCGCATCGGGCTGGCCAGCGCCGCGATCGCCTCGCGGCTGCCCGGCTCGGAGCGCGTCCTCGACGTGGTCGTCACCGCGACCTACGCCGTGCTCGGCCGCTGGCGCGAGAGCTACGACGAGGTCGACACCCGGCGGGCGCAGGCGCTGCTCGAGGCCCTCGGCGCCGGCCACCTCGCCGAGCGCACCTTCGGCACGCTGTCCGAGGGCGAGCGCAAGCGCGTGCAGATCGCCCGGGCCCTGATGGCCGACCCCGAGCTCATGCTGCTCGACGAGCCCGCGGCCGGGCTCGACCTCGGCGGGCGCGAGGACCTCGTGCGCCGGCTCGCGGCCCTGGCGGCCGACCCGGTCGCGCCGGCGATGGTGCTCGTCACCCACCACGTCGAGGAGGTGCCGCCCGGCTTCACCCACGCGCTGCTGCTGCGCGCCGGGCGCGCCGTCGCCTCCGGACCGGTCGACGAGGTGCTGGCCGAGGGTCCGCTCAGCGAGGCGTTCGGCCTGCCGCTCGAGGTGCAGAAGACCGGCGAGCGCTGGACGGCGCGCGCCCGCGCCTAGAGCAGGAGGTCCTGGCTCACCACTGCGCGAGCGCTGCCACCAGCGAGAGGCCGATCGCGGCCAGCCACACCACGGCCACCACGCGCGCGAGGACCCGGCGGCGGCCGGTGAGTCCCGAGAGCCCCGCCGCGAAGCGGATGACCTGCCCGTCGGGCGTGCCCGTGCTCGGCAGGAACCGGGTGTCGACCCCCCGCGCGGGCTCGTCGTCCATGCCGGCACCCTACGCGCAGCGGCGACGCACTGTCGGTGGTCGCCGGTAGCGTGCGGCCCATGAGCTCCAGCAGGACCCAGGCGGTGCGCTCCCGGCTGCGCGCCACCCTGGGCGAGGTGGGGCTGACGACCACCTCGACCTCGGCAGCGGTGGCCGCCTTCCTGCTCGGTGCGGTCGCGGGCAAGTCCACGGGGAGCCACCGGCGCTGGCTGCTGCTGGCCGGCGCGGTGTGCGTGGCCGCGGGCGTGCTGGCCGGGTGGCTGCAGCGGCGGCGCGACTCGGCCCGGGTGCAGACCGCCCGCGAGGTGGCCGAGGAGGCGCAGGAGGAGTTCGGGCTCACGCTCAACGGCGCGCTGGCGCCGCTCACCAGCTACCTCGGCGAGATGGCGGTGGCCCTGACGACGGCCGAGCGCCGGGCGGTGGGCGGCCGGCTCGCGCAGGCGGCGGTCGACGCGGCCGTCCGGGTCACGACGCCCTCGGCGCGCAGCGCCTTCTACCGGCTCGACGCGCGCGGCCACGCGCTGGTCCGCGAGGCCTACGCCGGTCGGCCGACCCCGCCGCGCACCTCGTTCGTGAGCGGCACCTCCGACGGCAACTTCGTGCTCGACCTGGTGCGCTCCGGCGACATCCTCGTCGTCGAGGACGTCGCCCAGCACCCGTTCGTCACGCCGAGCCCGCGCGGCGGCTACGCCACCGTCATCGCCGCGGCGGTCAACGCCGGCAGCGAGCGCATCGGCCTGCTCACGGTCGACGCGCCCGCCGTCGGCGAGCTCGGCGGCACCGACGTCGAGGTCGTCCGCGTCCTCGCCAACCTGCTCGGCGCGGGTCTCGCCGAGTCCGAGCGCTAGAGCCCGCCGTGCGGGGCAGTCCGTTGCTAGTCTGGGAGAGGGCAGGCGCTGCGAGCGCGGCCCCCGCGACGAAGGAGACCGACGTGGACCGCAACGTGGCCGGCGAGGCAGGCGCGAGCAGCGACGTCGTCCGTCGGGAGCAGGTCACCGACGACCAGGGCCGCCGCTGGGTCGAGGGCGAGCTCGACGCCGACACCTACTTCCGCCAGGCCCGCACGCGCGCCCGCCAGATGGCCCGCCAGTCGGTCGCCAAGCGGCTCGACGCGCCCGGCCTGCGCCTGCGCCCCGCCCGCTAGCCGCTCCGCCCGCTGGCCGCTCCTGGGCCCTCAAGCTCCGAGGTACGCGTCGGCCAGCGCCTCGGCGCGCGCCACCGAGCCCACCAGCGGGTGGAACGCGAACGCCCGCACCGCCGCCTCCCGGCTCCCGGTCGTGGCGGCCTCGACCACCGCGTACTCGCTGGCCTTGACCGCGCTCACGAGCGCCTGCTCGTGCAGCCCCAGCGGCGGCGCGGGCAGCGGCCGGGCGCCGTGCTCGTCGACGGTGCACGAGACCTCGACCACCGCGTCGGGCGGCAGGAAGCCCAGAGTCGAGCCGTTGCGCACGTCGAGCACCAGCCGGCGCTGACCGCGGCCGGAGAGCGCGCCGAGCAGCGCGAGCGCCACGCCCTCGTAGCCCTCTCCCTCGACCTCCGCGGGGTCGCGCGCCTCACCCGCGTCGCGGCCCTCGGCGAAGTAGGTCTCCTCGCGGGCCTGCAGCGTCTCGAGCCAGAGCTCGAGCGCGCGGGCCGGGGGAGCCCCTGCCGCCCGCGAGTAGAACGACTCCTGCTGCGCCGCCACGACCTCCCCGCGCGTGGCGGCGGCGCTGCGCACGCTGGCGTGGGCCTGCTCGGCGGCGTAGTAGTACCAGAGGTACTCGTTGGGCAGCGCACCGAGCGAGCGCAGCCACGGCGCGCCGAACAGCCGGCCCTCCTCGAACGACTCGAGCGCCGCGGTGTCGGCCAGCAGACCGGGCAGCACGTCGGTGCCACCCACCTCGAGCGAGCGCAGCCAGCCCAGGTGGTTGAGCCCGGCGTAGCCCGCGACCGCCTCGGCGGCGGCGGCCGAGTCGGCGCCCGCGGCCCGGGCGGCCCGCCGGGCCAGCGCGCTGGGGGAGTCGCAGATGCCGATCACGCGGTCGCCCAGCACCTGCGACATCGCCTGGGTGACGATGCCGGCCGGGTTGGTGAAGTTGACGACCCACGCGTCCGGGGCGAGGCGCGCGACGCGCTCGGCGAGGTCGAGCGCCACCGGCACCGTGCGCAGCGCGTAGGCCAGCCCGCCGGCGCCCACGGTCTCCTGGCCGAGCACGCCCAGCCCGAGGGCGACGCGCTCGTCGTGGACGCGGCCGGCCGTGCCGCCGACGCGCATCGCGCTGAAGACGGCGTCGGCCCCCGTCAGGGCGTCGTCGAGGTCGGCGGCCAGCCGCACGCGCGGCCCGCCCCGGCGGCCCTCGCCCAGCCCCTCGAGCACCGCCGCGACGGTCCGCAGCCGCGCGCTGTCGGGGTCGTGCAGGACGACCTCGTCGACCTCCGGCGCCCCGGGCCGCTGGCCGAGCAGGGCACGATGGACCAGGGGCACGCGGAAGCCGCCCCCGCCGACGACCGCCAGACGCATGCCGCACACGCTAGCGAAGGACCACCGAGTGGAGAGCAGCACCGCCGCCGCACTGCAGCCGGAGTTCGACGTCTTCCTGCAGGGGACGGTGTTCTTCGACATCGTCCTGACCGGACTCGAGACCATGCCGGCCAAGGGCACCGAGGTCTGGGCCTCCGGCATGGGCTCGTGCCCGGGAGGCATCGCCAACCTCGCGGTGGCGGCGGCCCGGCTCGGGCTGCGCACGACGCTCGCGGCGGCCTTCGGTGACGACGTCTACGGCGACTTCTGCTGGCAGACCCTGTGCGAGCAGGAGGGGGTCGACCTGAGCGGGTCGCGCCGCTTCGCCGGCTGGCACTCGCCGGTCACCGTGTCGATGTCGGTGGCGCGCGACCGCAGCATGGTGACCCACGCGCACGAGGCGCCGGTCAGCGCGTCGCAGCTGCTCGCCGGCACCCCGCGCGCGCGTGCCGGCATCGTCCACGTCGAGGGCACCGACGAGGCGTCCCTCACCGCCGGGCGCGGCGACGGGACGCTGCTGTTCGCCGACGTCGGCTGGGACCCCACCGAGCGCTGGGACTCCTCGGTGCTCGACCGGCTCGAGGGCTGCCACGCCTTCCTGCCCAACAGCGTCGAGGCGATGGCCTACACCCGCACCGACGACCCGCGCGCCGCGCTGCACCGCCTGGCCGAGCGCGTGCCGCTCGCCGTCGTCACCTGCGGCGGACAGGGCGCGCTGGCCGTCGACGCCACCACCGGTGAGGAGGAGTGGGCGCCCTCGCTCCCGGTCAACGCCTACGACCCGACCGGCGCCGGCGACGTGTTCGGCGCCGCTCTGGTGCTCGGGACCCTGCGCGGCTGGCCGCTGCGCCAGCGCCTGGCCTTCGCCAACCTGTGCGCGGCGCTCTCGGTGCAGCAGGTGGGCGGGTCGCTGGCCGCGCCGGGCTGGGGCGACATCGCCGACTGGTGGTCCCACGTCCAGGCCGACGCGGCGGGCGGCTCGGCGGCGGCGCTGGAGTGGCGCAGCCGCTACGACTTCCTGCCCGCCGTCCTGCCGGCGCCCCCGCTGCGCACCGGCCGCCGCGCCACGGCGACGCTCGCCCGCGCGTCCGACGCCTGAGCCGTGGGCAGGATGGCTGCCATGACACGTGTCCCGCTCCCCGTCCGCGCCCTCGCCCTCGGTGCCGCCACCGGCGGTCGCAGCGTCGCCGGCCTGGCCGCCCTCGCCCGCAGCCGCGACGACCTCGGCCCCCTGTCCGGCAGCGCCGGCCGCGTGGCCCTGACCCTGGCGCAGCTCGGCGAGGGTGTCGGCGACAAGCTCCCGATGACGCCGAGCCGGCTGGCGCCGCCGGCGCTGACGGCCCGCGTCGTGGCCGGCACCGCGGGAGGGTTGCTGCTCGCGCGGTCCGAGCGGCAGGCGTACCCCGTCCCTGCGCTGCTCGGCGCGGTGGGCGCCCTGGCCGGCAGCTGGGCGGGCGCTCGCTGGCGGGCGGTGACGGGCAGCCGCGTACCCGACTGGGCTAGCGCGCTGGTCGAGGACGCCGTCGTGGTCGCGCTGGCCACCTGGGCCGCGCGGGCGTGACCGCGCCCCCGGCAGTGGCGCTGGTGCTCCACGGCGGCCGCGAGCGCAGCACCGAGGTCTCGCGCCGGCGGCACCTGGCTTCTTTGCGGATGGTGCCCTTCGCGCACGCCCTCCGGCGCGCCGGCCTCGAGACGTGCTCGGTGCGCTACCGCGTGCGCGGCTGGAACGCGGACGCCTCGCCGGTCGCCGACGCGCTGGCGGCGCTCGAGCGCGTGCGCGAGGCGTACGCGTCGGTGCCGGTCGTCCTCGTCGGCCACTCGATGGGTGGCCGGGTGGCGCTGCGGCTGGCGGGGGAGCCCGACGTGGCGGGCGTGGTGGCGCTCGCGCCGTGGGTGCCGCCCGGGGAGCCGGTGCGCTTCTCGCCCGGCGGGCGGCTGCGGGTGCTGCACGGCGACCGTGACACGTGGACCGACCCGGCCGGGTCGCGCGCCTACGTGCAGCGGGCGGTGGACGCCGGCGTCGACGCGACGTGGGAGGCGGTGCCGGGCGACGGCCACGCGATGCTGCGCCGCGCGCCGCTGTGGCACCGGCTGGCCGTCGCCCGCGCCCTGGAGTGCGTCGCCGTCACTGCGTGACGGCAGCGATCTCCTCGGCGGTCATCGGCGGCCGCGGCCCGGCGAACGGCGCCGCACGCAGCCCGGCGAGGTGGATCTCGAGGTGGCGCTCCCAGGAGCCGGGAGCGGCCTCCCCGGTCGTCTCGATGACCCCGCGCAGCGCCCACAGCAGCAGGAGGACGTCGCCGATCGTGGCCTCGGGGGAGGCGGTGCCGTGCCGCTGCGCCTGCTCGAGCAGGCGCGCGGCGAGCTCGCGCACCTCCTGCACCCGCGGGTTCGTACGCCGGTGGTCCCACACCCTCGACAGGCACCCGCGGCGCCTGGCGAAGGACGACGCCGTCTCGCGCAGGAAGTCCTCGAGCCCCCGGCCGTCGTCGCGCGCGAGCGCCTCCTCGGCGGCACGCGCCACCGACTCGACGATGTCGGCCACGAGCTCGTCGATCAGCGCGTCCTTGCTGGGAAAGCGCCGGTAGAGCGTGCCGGTGCCGACGCCGGCGAGGTGCGCGATCGAGTCCATGCTGACGTCGAGGCCCTGCTGGCCCAGCAGCTCGTCGGCGGCGTGCAGGACCCGTTCGCGGTTCTCCGCGGCGTCGCGGCGCAGCTTGCGCTCCGGCGGGGCCACGCCTACTCCGGCCGGTCGCCGACGACCGTGCCGGCGGCGACGATGGCGAGCTCCGCGTGCTCGGGCTCGTCGGGGTGGGGCACGTGGCGGGTGCGGGGGATGAGCAGCGCCGCGAGCGCGGCCACGACCGTGGCGCCGGCGAGCATGGCGAAGCCGTGCGTGTAGCCCGACTCCTCGGGCAGCCCGCCGGGTGAGGCGTCGGCGGTGACGATGCTGGCCATGAGTGCCGCGCCGACCGAGCCGCCGATGGTGCGGATGTTGGCGTTCATGCCGCTGGCGACGCCGGTCTGCTCGGCGGGCACGGCGTCGACGATCAGGCTCGACATCGCGGAGAACGCGAGGCCGAAGCCGACGCCCATGACCGCGGTGGCGAGGCACATCTCCCAGACCGCGCCGTGGGCGAAGGCCATGAGCAGGAACGGGACGACCGCGATGGTGGTGCCAGCCACGACGAGGACCTTGGCCCCGAGGCGGGCGGCCAGGCGGCCGGAGGCGACGCCCACGACGAACATGGTGATGCTCGAGGGCAGCAGGATCAGCCCCGACTCGGTGATGCTCGAGCCGAAGCCGTAGCCCGCCTCCGACGGCGTCTGGAGGAACTGGGGCAGGAAGCCGAACGTCGCGTACATCCCCACGCCCACGAGCAGCGCGACCAGGTTGGTCGTCCAGACGGCCGGCTGGCGCATCATCCGCATGTCGATGAGCGGCGAGGCCGAGCGCTGCTCGACCGCAACCCACACTCCGGCGAGCACGACGGCTCCGGCGAGCAGCCCGAGCACGCGCCCGGAGCCCCAGCCCCAGGAGGGCGCCTCGCTCAGCGCGACGAGCAGGCAGACCAGCCAGGCGGAGAGGAGCACGGCCGGGAGCACGCTGATGCGGCCCTCGGTGCGCACCGGCGACTCCGGCACGAACAGCTGGGCCGCGACCGCGGCGAGCACCACGACGATGAGCGGGATCCAGAACAGCCAGTGGTAGTCGAGCGCGTCGACGATCGGCCCGGCGAGCACGATGCCCAGCCCCGCGCCGACGGCGGTGAGGGCGGCGAGGACCCCGACGGCTCCCGCCACCTTCTCGCGCGGGAACTCGTCGCGCACGATGCCGAACGACAGCGGCAGCACGCCGCCGCCCACGCCCTGGATGACGCGGGCGACGATCATCACGCCGATGTTGGTGGCCAGCGCGGCGAGCAGCGACCCTGCGCCGAGGGCGACCAGGGTCACGACGAGCATGCGCTCCTTGCCGACCTTGTCGCCGACGCGGCCCATGATCGGGGTGAACACCGACGCCGAGAGCAGGTACGCGGTGAGCACCCACGTGACGGTCGCCTGGTCGGTGTGCAGGTCCTCCTGGATCGTCGCGAGGACCGGTGTGACCAGCGACTGGAGCAGTGCGTAGGCCGCGACCGAGGCCGCGAGCACGACGAAGGTCACCTGGTGGTGGGCGCGCTGCGCGCTGCCGAGCATGAGAAGAGCCCTCCCGGAGGAAGCGGACCCTCCACTCCTCTTGTTGCCGAGCGTAGCAGAACCGGACCGCGCACTCCGGTTCGCGCCCCAGTAGGCTGCCCTCCCGTGACGCCCCTGCACGCCCTGGCCGTCGCGGCCGCAGGGGTCTTCGCCGGGGCCATCAACACGCTGGTCGGCTCGGGCACCCTGGTGACCTTCCCGACCCTGCTGGCCATCGGGCTGGGGCCGGTCGTGGCCAACACGTCCAACACGGTGGGCCTGGTCGTCGGCTCCGTCAGCGGCGCCATCGGCTACCGCCGCGAGCTCGCCGGGCAGCGCGACCGGCTGCTCCGGCTCGGCGCCGCCTCGGTCGTCGGTGGGCTGGTCGGCGGCGTCCTGCTGCTCCAGCTGCCCAGCTCGGCGTTCGAGGCGGTCGTCCCCGTGCTCGTCGGCATCGCGTGCGTCCTCGTGCTGGTGCAGCCGCGCATCGCCGCCCGTGCCCGAGCGCGGGGAGGGCGGCGCGAGGGCGGACCACTGCTGACCACTGGCGTGCTCGCCTCCGGCGTCTACGGCGGCTACTTCGGCGCTGCCCAAGGGGTTCTGCTGCTCGGCATGATGGGCTCGCTGCTCGACGAGAGCCTGCAGCGCATCAACGCGACCAAGAACGTGCTGGCAGCGCTCGTGAACGGCACGGCTGCGGTGCTCTTCATGGTGACCGCGCCGATCGACTGGTCGGTCGCGGGCATCCTGGCCGTCGGCTCGGCGGTGGGCGGCACGCTCGGCGGGCGCTACGGCCGCCGCCTGCCCGCCGGCGCCCTGCGCGTCCTGGTCTTCGTCGTCGGCGTCATCGCGATCGTCGAGCTCGTGACGTGAGAGGACGGCACACGTGAGCGAGCTGCAGGTCGTGCGCGTCGACCACCCCGCCGACCCGCGGCTGAGGGACTACACCTCACTGACCGACGGCGCGCTGCGCCGGGTGATGGAACCGGCCGAGGGGCTGTTCATCGCCGAGGGGGAGAAGGTCGTGCTGCGGGCGCTCGAAGCCGGTTACGCGCCGCGCTCGGCGCTCATGGAGGAGCGATGGCTCCCGGGGCTCGCCGAGCCGCTGGCCCGCGCCGGGGTGCCCGTCTACCTCGCCGACCAGCCCCTGATGGAGGCGCTGACCGGCTACACCGTGCACCGGGGTGCGCTGGCCTCGATGCAGCGCCGGCCGCTGCCGAGCACCGCCGAGCTGATGGCGCGCTGCCGCAGCGTCGCCGTGCTGGAAGACGTGGTGAACCACACCAACGTCGGCGCGGTCTTCCGGGCGGCGGCCGCGCTCGGGATCGAGGGCGTCCTGCTGACCCCGCGTTGCGCCGACCCGCTCTACCGGCGCTCGGTCAAGGTGTCGATGGGGGCGTCGTTCACGCTGCCCTACGCCCGGTTCGAGCGCTGGCCCGACTGCTACCGCGAGCTGTCGGAGGCCGGCTTCCGGCTGCTGGCCATGACGCCCGCCGCCGACGCCGTGGCGCTGCCCGAGCTCGTGCCCGGGTCCAAGGACGCGCTGCTGCTCGGCACCGAGGGGGAGGGGCTCTCCCCGCAAGCGCTGGCCGCGGCGGACCTGCGTGTGCAGATCCCGATGGAGGCGGGCATCGACTCGCTCAACGTGGCCTCAGCCGCCGCGGTGGTGTTCTACGCGATGCGCTGGAACCGCTGCTAGAGCGAGACCAGCCGCACGATCGCCCAGACGACGAACAGCGCGCCCACGAGCAGGCCGCCGGCGAGCACCGCGATCATCCCGAAGCGGTTCCAGAACCCGTCGTGCGGGACCTCGGGCTGCCGGTAGGCGACGCCCCCGGCCCCGCTCTCGCTGCCCTCGGCCGGAGGGGTCTCGCCGGGCGGCACGCCACCGCCGGGCTCGAGCCCGGTGATGCGCTCGTGCGGGGACTCCGCGGGGGGGACGCTCATGCTGTCAGGCTGCCCCGGCGAGGCGCCCGCCTAACCCCTGGTGCCGCACCCCACAATGGCGGACCCACACCGAGGAGGATCCGATGGCGGGCGACGGCACCAGTGAGGACGTCGGAAGCGACGGCTCGCCGCAGCGCGACGAGAGCCCGGCCGAGCGGCTCGACCGCAACCTCTCCGAGCTCCTGCAGGAGCTGCGCGTCGCGCAGATCTTCGTGCAGTTCCTGTTCGCGGCGCTGCTGGCGATCCCGTTCCAGCAGCGGTTCGAGGAGCTGAGCGACTTCCAGCGCGACGCCTACGCGGTGACGCTGGTGCTGACGCTCGCGGCGGCCGTGCTGCTGGTGGCGCCGGTGAGCTTCCACCGCACGGTGTTCCGCCACGGGCTCAAGAAGCAGCTGGTCGAGGCCTCGGACCGCCTCATGAAGGTGGGCCTGCTCGCCCTCGCGGGGGCGATGACGAGCGGGCTCGTCCTCGTGCTCGACGTCGTGGGCGGGCGCGACGCGCTGTTCTGGACCGTCGTCCCGCTCACCGTCCTGGCGTTCGCGCTGCTGTGGTACGCGTGGCCGATCTCGGTGCGCCGCGCTCACCAGCGCTCAGCGCGGCGCCAGGATCGGTGAGTCGCCGCCGGTCCCGTGCCCCACGGCGGCCACGAGGGACGCGAGCGCGTCGGCACCGGAGCGCACGGGCGCCCAGCCCAGCAGCGACTTGGCGCGTGCGGTGTCCATGAGCGGGACGCCGCGCGCGAGGTCGAGCCACCCGGGGTCGGTGGGCTGCAGGTGCGTCCGCCACGAGGACGCGACGAGCGCCCGCAGCGCTGCGTACGGTGCCGGCACCCGCCGCGCCCGGAAGGCCGACGCGAGCACCTCCGGCGTGACGACGTCGTCCGCGGCGATGTTGAAGGCGCCGGGCGCCCGGCGGTCGACGATGCGGACGATCGCGTCGCCGAGGTCGTCGGCGTGGACGACGTTCGCCACCAGCCCCGAGGGCAGCGGCAGCACCGGCACGGCGCCGCGCACCAGGCGTACGGCGGGGGCCCAGAGGCCGACGAAGTAGCGCCCTATCTCCGCACCGGCGTCCGGCTGGAGCACGAGGCCGGGACGCACCCGGCTGACCGTCTCGAAGAAGCCGTGCCCGTCGAACTCGTCGAGCAGGTGCTCGACCGCGGCCTTCTGCCGCGAGTAGAGCGAGGTGGGGATGCCGTCGTTCGACCAGCTCTCGTCGGTCACCGGCTTGGGCAGGCGGCCGCGCGGCACGGGGGCGTAGGTGCCGACGCTGGACATGTGCACCAGGTGCGGCACACCGGCGTGGGCGGCGGCCCGGAAGACCTGGCGGCTGCCGGCGACGTTCACCGTCTCGAGCAGCGCCGGGTCGCGGGACGGCATGATGGCCCACGCGAAGTGCACCACCGCGTCGGCCCCGCTCATCAGCTCGCGCAGGCGCTCCTCGGCACGCGGCGACGAGAGGTCCACCGCGTGCCAGTCGACGCCGGTGTAGGGCTCGCCCGCGTCAGGCTCCGGGGGCCGGCGGACCACGCCGGCCACGTCCCACTCGGGGTGGGAGCTGCGGACGGCGCGGAGGAAGGCGGTGCCGACGTTGCCGCTGGCGCCGGTGACGACGAGCCGCACGCGACTACGCCCGCGCCCGTGCGCCGGAGCGCAGCCGCTCGGGGTCGACCTCGCGGCCGGGCACGCGGCGCTGGTACTCCTGCTCCAGCGCCTGCGTGCGCGCGGTGTGGCTCTCGAGCGCGTCGTCGGAGCCGTGGCGCAGCGTCTCGAGCCGGGTCTCGTAGAGGTGGGCGAGCTCGCGGTGGAGGTCGTCGTCCGACAGCTCGACGGTGGGGATCCCGGTCATGGGGTGTGGAACCTCTCGCTGGGGGCCGTGTGCGCTCGACGATCGCTCGCGCACGTGCTGCCTACCCAGGCGCCGCCCAGGCATGCCGCTGATCATCCGGGGGTACGGCGGTGGCATGAGTTCACGAGTCCCCCTCGACGCGCTGTTCGCCGCCTACCTGCACGACCTCGCCGAGCTCGCCCGGCTCGCGCGCAAGGAGCAGGAGGAGGGGCTGCGCTCGGCCCAGTCGCTGGTCGGCAAGCTGGTGCTCGAGAGCGTGCGGGTCAGCGTCTACGAGCGGGTCTTCCTGCTGCCGGTCGTGGCCGACGTGCTCCCCGACGGCTCGGCCCGGGCCCAGTCGGCCGTCGGCGCCCTCGACTCGCTCGAGACGCGCGCCGCGGCCCTGGAGGGCCTCGACCACTCCTCCGCCGACGCGCTCGCGCCGCTGACGGCGCTGGTCGACGTGGTGGAGGACCTGGCGCGCGACCAGCTCACGACGCTGCTGCCCGCGGTCGCCGAGGCGCTGCCCGAGCGCGACCTGATGGCGCTGGGCGAGCGGGTCACCCCGACCATGGAGTCGGGGGCGACGCACTCGCACCCGAAGGTCACCGGCGGGCACGACCTCACGCTGTGGCCGCAGCGCGGTGTCACGAAGGCGCTGCGCGACGTGCTGAGCGCCGAGGCGGCGACCCGCTAGTCCCGCGCGTCCGACGAGCGCGGGCGCCACAGGCTGAGGGCGAAGTCCGCGGTCACGGCCACCTGCTCCGGCAGCGCGGCGACCCGCTCGGCCAGTTCTGTCGGCGAGATGTGGCGTGCGCTCGGGCCCATGCCCGCGAGGGTGGCGGCGTCGGCGCGCGCGACGGCCATCTCGTAGCGCAGGCCCTCGTTGTGGCGCAGGGAGAAGTCGGACCCGAGCGTGTCGAGCAGCCGCGCCTGCTTGCCCTCCTGCACGTCGAGCAGCCCCAGCGGCCGCCGCAGCTCGCGCAGGTGGTCGGGCCCCGGGACGACCACCACCAGCGCGCCGTCGGCGCGCAGGACCCGCGCCAGCTCGGCGGAGTTGCGCGGTGCGAACACGTCGAGGGCGACGCCGACCGAGGAGTCCCTGACGGGCAGCGACTTCCACGCGTCGGCAGCGACGGCTCCGAGCCGGGGGTCGAGGCGGGCGGCCACGCGCAGCGCCGGCTTCGAGGTGTCGATGACCACGCCGACGCGGCCGGGCAGCGCGGCGAGGACGTCGGCGGCGTACCACCCCGTGCCACCTCCGAGGTCGAGCACGCCGCCCGCCGGTGCCAGCCCGCCGGTCGTGCCGGTCGCCAGGGCGCGGACACGGGCGCGCAGCCGGTCGTAGTGCCCGGCCGCCAGGAAGTCCTGCCGGTTGCGCACCATCGCGGCGTCGTCGCCCGAGCCGGTCAGCGCCCCCGGCTGGAGCAGGCTGAGGTAGCCCTGCCGCGACAGGTCGAAGCTGTGGCCCTGGGGGCACGCGGCGCCCGCCCCGCTCGGCGCCAGCGCCGCCGCGCAGTGCGGGCAGGCGAGCAGGTCGAAGACGGCCGCGAGCACCTGGTCAGACTAGGCGTGCTGCGCGTACGGTGCCGGGATGGGCCGCTCGTCGCCCCGGACGCTCGACGGTCGCGTCGTGCTCGTCACGGGCGGCAGCGCGGGCATCGGCCGCGCCGTCGCCGAGACGCTGCACGCGCGCGGTGCGACGGTGGCGGTCTGCGCGCGCGGCGCCGAGCGCCTGCGCGCGACCGCGCAGGCCCTCCCCGGTGTGCAGGCGGTGGTCGCCGACCTCACGGTGGAGGAGGACCGTACGCACCTGTTCGACGCGGTCCTCGCCGCCCACGGCCGGCTCGACGCCGTCGTGCTCAACGCCGGTCAGGGCTGGGTGGGGCTGGTCGAGGACATGCCGGCCTCCGCGGCTGAGCGCATGGTGGCGGTCAACCTGACCGCGACCGTCCAGACCTCGGCGCGCGCGCTCCCGCACCTGCTCGAGCGCGGGGGAGACCTGGTGTTCGTCTCCTCGGTGCTCGCGTGGTGCCAGGTGCCGCCCTTCACGGTCTACGCGGCGAGCAAGGCGGGCGTCGCCGGCTACGTGCGCGGCCTGCGCCGCGAGGTCACCGGCCGCGGCGTGCGCGTGCACACCGTCAACCCGATGTTCGTCGCGACCGAGTGGCTCTCGGACAGCGGCCGAGCGTCCTGGGGCATCCCGCCGCGGCTCGTGGCGGCCGCGGTGGCGCGCTGCCTCACCAGCCGCCGGTCGCGCACGCTCTCCGTGCCGCGCGTCGTCGGCGCCGCGCGGCTCGGCGAGGTGTGGCCGGTCGACCGGGCGCTCGACGTCGTCGTGTCGGCGCGCCCGTCGCTGCTGGCGTGGACGGCCCGCAAGCTCGCGCGCTGACCCTGTCACCACGCTGACACCCGCGCTGTCACGAGGGCGACTGCTGGACCGTGCTGAGCGGAGCATCCTCGAGGCACGTGCACAGCGAGGAGGTGGGGACAGTGGCGTTCACGGGGATCCTCTTCCGTCCGTAGCAGAATGCAGCCGTGCAGCAGCCGCCCCCCGACGCAGCGGAGCTCGCCCGCCAGCTGGGGGAGCTGGCAACACGGCTGGGCCCCGCGGTGCGGCCCGTCGGCACCGAGGCGCTGCTGAGCAGCATCACCGAGACCGCGCGCCGGCTCTTCGGCGCCACCGCCTGCTCCCTCGCCCTGCTGAGCGCGGACGAGAGCGAGCTGGTCTACACCACCGCTGCCGGCGACGGCGCCGACAGCGTCACCGGCATGCGCCTGCCGTCGGGCACCGGAGTCGCGGGCTGGGTGGTGCTCTCCGGCCAGCCGGTCGCTGTCGCCGACGCGCAGGCCGACTCCCGCTTCGCCCGCGACGTCGCCGAGCACACCGGCTACGTGCCGCGGGCGCTGCTCGCCGTGCCGGTGGTCGCCGACGAGCGCGTGCTGGGCGTCCTGACCCTGCTCGACCGCGACGAGTCCCGTCCCGGTGCCGAGGACGACATGGCGCTGCTCTCGGTCTTCGCCGACCAGACCGCCCTGACCCTGCAGCACGAGCGCGCGTTCGCCGACCTCGGTGGCGTCCTGCTCCGCGCGCTGGCCTCCGCCGCCGGGGGCGGCACCCTCCAGGACGCGCTCGAGGCGGCCGCCGAGCAGGAGCAGGAGAGCGACAGCGACCTCGCCGAGCTGGCGTCGTTGATCGGCGAGCTGGGGCGCCAGGGCCCGGCCGAGCGCCGGCTCGCCCTGCGCCTGGTGCGCGAGGTCGCCGGCTACACCGCCCGGAGGTCGCCACGGCCGGCGGGCTGAGACCGGCGTGGTCCGAGGCGTTCGCGCCCGGGGCCCTGCAGCAGGTCGCCGTGCCCGCCACCGGCGTCAGCGCCGAGTGGGCCTTCGGCGGTGCGGCCGGGGCCGGGGTCGACGTGGTGGTCGTCGACAGCGGCATCGACGCGAGCCACCCCGCGGTCGGCGGCCTGGCCGGCGGCGCGGCCCTGCACTGGGACGCGGGCGCGCAGCGCGTGGTCACCGTCGAGGGGCCGCACGACGACCTCTTCGGCCACGGCACGGCGTGCGCCGGCATCATCCGCCGCGCGGCCCCCGACGCGCGGCTGCACAGCGTGCGGGTGCTGGGCGAGCGGCTCACCGGCAAGGGGCTCGTCTTCGCCGAGGGCCTGCGCTGGGCGGTGCGCTCCGGCGCCCGCGTCGTCAACCTGAGCCTGAGCAGCAGCAGCCAGGAGCTGCACCCGCTCTTCCACGACGTGGCCGACGAGGCGTACTTCGCGGGCGTGGTGCTGGTCTGCGCCGTCAACAACGTGCGGCGTCCGAGCTTCCCGTCGCAGTACGCCGCGGTCGTCTCGGTCGCGGCCAACGACGCGACCGGCCCCTTCGACATCGACTGCAACCCGCACCCGCCGGTCGAGTTCGGCGCACCGGGCATCGACGTCGAGGTCGCCTGGCCGGGCGGCGGGACGCTGGTCACGACCGGCAACTCGTTCGCCGCGCCGCACGTGACCGGGCTGGTCGCCCGGCTGCTCAGCAAGCACCCCGAGCTCTCGCCGCCGGAGGTCAAGGCGGTGCTGCGCGCCGTCTCGCGCAACGCCGTACCCGCCGTGTCACCGACATGACAGGTGCGCGGTCACCGAAGCGACTGACGCGGTGCACTGCGAGGAGCAGAGTTCTCCTCGAGGCCGGATCCACCGGCCGAGGCATCCCAGGGAAGGGCACCGCGATGAGCGAGACGCCGTACGACACCGCACCCGTCGAGACGCCGGCCGACGCCGCCGTCGAGGACGACACCGACGACACCGCGGGCCACATGGAGAGCTTCCTCTCGCGCCGCGCCGGTGCCGATGACCTGGAGGAGCCGCTCCGCTAGCCCTACGCTGCGGGCGTGGACAACGCCGGCGTGCTGGGTGCGACCCCGCTGTTCGGCGGGCTGGGCGAGCGCGAGCTCGCCGGCCTCGCGGGGCGCTCCACGGCACGCCGGCTGCGCAGGGGCCAGCTGCTGTTCGTCGAGGGCGAGCTCAGCGAGCACCTGTACGTCGTGGCGAGCGGGCGGGTCAAGGTGCTCGTCACCTCGCCGCGCGGCGAGGAGCTGCTGCTCTCGGTCGTGGGCCCGGGCGACGCGCTCGGGGAGCTCAGCGTCCTCGACGGGCTGCCCCGGTCGGCGACGGCCGAGGCGATCGAGGACACGACGCTGGTCAGCGTCCCGTCGGTCGTCGTGGCCGAGCTGCTCGCCAGCTCGCCCGGGCTCGCGCTCTCGTGGGCGCAGGAGCTCTCGGCCAGCGTGCGCCGGCTCACCGGCTCCACCAGCGACCTGGTGTTCCTCGACCTGCCGCGCCGGCTGGCGAAGTTCCTGCTGGGGGCCGACTCCGGCGGCACGGTCGAGCTCGGCCTGTCGCAGAGCGAGCTCGCGGCGCGCCTGGGGGTGGCGCGCCAGTCGCTCAACCGGGCCCTGTCCTCGCTGCAGAACCGCGGCTGGGTCCGCGTCGACGGCGCCCGCGTGGTCATCCACGACCGACCCGCGCTCGAGCGGTTCTCCAGCTCCTGACACGCACTCCTGACCGAGCAGAGAGGCAGCACCCCCATGGCGGGTCCCGCAGGTGGACGCTTCGGCAACGCCCTCCGCTCGCGCGACCTGCGCCTGCTGCTCGCCGCCTTCGGCGTCGACGCGGTCGGCGGCTGGGCCTACAACGTGGTGCTCGTCATCTACGTCTACGAGCGCACCGGCTCGGCCCCTATGATCGCGGCGACGACGGCCTGCGGCTGGGTGCCCCGCCTGCTGTTCTCCGCCTACGCCGGCGTGCTGGCCGACCGCTACGAGCGCACCCGCGTGATGGTCGCCTCGGCGCTGGCGTGCCTGGCCACGACCGCGGTGCTGGCGGCGGTGGTCTTCACCGACGGGCCGGTGGTGCTGGTCCTCGCGCTGCACGTGCTCACCGCGTCCGCCGCGACGGCCTACGGCCCGGCCGCCCGCGCGATCGTGCCCGAGACGGTGCCGGAGAAGGACCTGGCCTCGGCCAACGCGCTCTTCACCGTGCTCGAGAACCTCGTGGTGGTCGTGGGTCCGGCCATCGGGGGACTGCTGCTCCTCACGGGCGAGCCCGGCTGGGGGGTCGTCGTCAACGCCGCGACCTTCGTCGTGTCGGCGCTGCTCGCCCGCTCGCTCCGGGTCCGCAGCGCCGGCGGGGCGGCCGACGAGGACGGCGGCCTGCTCGCGCAGGTGCGCACCGGGCTCACCGCACTGCGCAACGAGCCCGTCGCCCTCGTGCTGGTGCTCTACTGCGCGCTCGACAGCGGCATCTACGGCGCGCTCGCCGTTCTCTACGTGCCGATGAGCGAGCAGTTCGGCACCGGGCCCAAGGGCTACGGCTACCTGCTCGCCAGCATGGCGCTCGGCGGCGTGCTCGCCGGCGGCCTGGTCAACCGGCTCGCCTCGTCGTCGCGGCTGGCGCCCGTCATCGTCGGCGGCATGTGCGTCATGGCGCTGCCGGTGGCGGCCTCGGCGCCGGTCACCTCGCCGGTCGTCGGTGCGCTGCTGCAGGTCGTCGCCGGCACGGGCATGGTCGCGGTCGACGTGCTGGCGATCACCGCGCTGCAGCGCGACCTGCCGCGCACCGTGCTCAGCCGCGTCTTCGGCGTGCTCGACACGGTGGTGCTGGCCGGGATCCTGCTCGCGAGCGCCCTGGCGAGCGCGGTGCTGGCGCTCACCTCGCCGAAGGCGACACTCGTCATCATGGGGCTCGGCTTCGCAGCGGTCAGCGTCGCGGCGGTCCGCCCGCTGCTGCGCGCCGACCGCACCGCCGCCGCGGAGCACGCCGCACTGCGTCCCCGCGTCGCGCTGCTCGAGGTGCTCGACCTGCTGGCCGCCGCCCCGACCGGCGTGCTGGAGCAGCTCGCCCGGGCGGTCCAGGAGGTCGAGCTGGCCGCCGGCGCCGTCGTCGTGCGCGAAGGGGAGCCGGCCGACGCCTTCTACGTCGTCACGAGCGGAGAGGTGGCGGTGACCGCCGCGGGCGACGAGCTGCTGCGTACGCTCGGCGACCGCAGCTACTTCGGCGAGATCGGCCTGCTGCGCGGCCTGCCGCGCACCGCGACCGTCACGACCACCGAGCCCACGACGCTGTGGCGCATCGCGGCTGCCGACTTCTCCGCGGCGCTGGAGACCAGCGCCCCCAGCGCCTCGATGCTGCGGGTGGCCGGTGCCCGGCTCGCACGCAGCGGCCCGGCCCTCGCCGCCTAGCGACCCATGACCACGGTGGCCGAGGCGCTCGCTCCGTAGAGCGGGTCGGCCGGGGAGCCGGGGACGTCGGCACCGAAGACGGCGGTCACGGCGAGCACCCCTGGGACCAGCGTCAGACCACTGAGGTCCACCCGACCGTCGGCGTCCGTGCGGCGCACGGCGTGCACGACATGGACGACGCGGCCCTTGCTCGTCCCCCAGGCGTCGACGAGCACCGCCTTGTCCTGCAGCCGCGTGCTCCCGCTGGTGAGCGTGAAGGTGCGCGCGACGGTGGCGCCGGGCGTCAGGAGCGTCAGCGCCTTGCCCACCGTGAACGCGGTGCGGGTGGCGCTCGCAGGCGCGTGCGTGGCGTCACCCGCGTAGGAGGCGGTGACCGCGTACGACCCCGGAGTGGTACGCAGTGGCAGCCGCACCGTCGCGCTGCCGTCGGCAGCCGTGGTGCCCGTGGCGCTGGTCGCGCCGAGGGCGACGGTGACCGTGCTGCCGGTCGGAGCGCCCGTCACGCGGGTGGTGAAGGCGACCGTGTCGCCGTAGCGGCCGCTGCGCGGCGAGGTGCCCAGCGACAGCGACGTGGGCGCCTGCACCGGCGGGACGGCGCTCGGCACGACGGGCGCATAGCCGTCGTCGGAGGCGTCGTCGAAGGCGACGAGCCCGACGCCGTTGACCGCCTGCACCACGAAGCGCACGTCGGCCGCGGACTGCCCGGCAGGCAGCGCGAGCTCGCCGGTCCACACCCGCGAGTCGGTCGCCGACTGCCGCAGGTCGAGGGAGGCCCACGTGCCGTGCAGCGGGCCGGCGCCTGCGGTGTAGGTGATCCACGCGGACTGGATGCCGGCCGACGGGTCGCCGGTCACCGTGGCGGTGACCGCCACCCTGGTGCCGTCGGCGCTGGCGGTGCCGCTCACCTGCGAGATCGAGGGCGGCGCCGCGAGGGCCGGGGTGTTGGCGCCGTAGGTCGAGATGTTGCTGCTGTAGAACAGCTGCAGCCCCAGTGAGGAGTAGCGCCGCTCGGTCGAGGTGGTCGCTCCGGGCTCCGCGCGGTACTGCGCCGGGGTCACCACCAGTCGGGTCCGCCCGTCACCGGTGCTGGTCAGCGCGCCCGACCAGTTCGGCGTCGCCAGCCGGTGGGGGAAGAACGAGCTCGACGCGAAGCTGGTGTGGATGCCGTTGTGCTCGGTGCCCGGCGCTCCGGTCAGCGGCGTCGTGCCGGGGGTGTCGGCGTACGTGCCGCTGCGGAACCCGACCCCGCGCAGGACCGAGCCGTCGGCGCTGGTCACGTCGAGCACCTGCTGCGGCAGCGCCGGCAGAGCCGGCGCGGTCTGCACGCCGTCGGGGCCGGTGAGCCAGCGGTAGGAGGCGCCGGTGGGGGTCCCGTCGAGCCCGAGCACCGCACGCGAGGCGACGGTGGTCGCGGGGGCGTCGTCGAGCGGGGCGGTACGCAGCCCCAGCACCGCGCCCGGCGTGCCGTCCGCGACGGGCGCGGTGCTCAGCGCCGGCGTCGCCGGGACGGGAGAGGCCCGCCCGGGCAGGTCGAGCCCCGTCATGGGCAGGCCGTAGACGGAGGCCTCGAGCAGCGTCTTGACGTCGATGCCGGTGAGGCTGCCGAGACCGGCGAGGTAGTCCTGCTTGGCCTGCACGAGGGCGGGCCCGACCCGCACGGCGGTGCCGGCGGTGCCCGAGCGCAGCTGGTGGGCGAACTGGGCGTAGAGCTTGGCGCTGTAGGCCAGGAAGTCGGTGTCGGCGTACTGGTAGCCCGTGCCGGCCACCAGTGTGGCGCCCTGCTGCGCCATCTCCTGCGCCCAGTCGAGGCCGTTCGTGAGCCCGGCGATGCCGTCACCGTCGGCGAGGCTGTAGCCCGAGTGGCAGCCGGCGCTGAAGACCAGCGAGCCGGCGAGGAGGCCGGGACGGGCTGCGAGGTCTGCAGTGGTCACGGTCGTTTCGTAGTCGGCGGCCAGGGCGTCGGAGCTGCCGAAGTGCCCGGCGAGGAAGACGATGTCGTGGCGTGAGCCGAGCAGCGCGCTCTTCAGGTCTGTGGCGGTCCAGGAGTGCTGGCGGTCGGGCCGACCGCTGACGGTCGTGGTCGTGGTCGGCACGCCCTGCGCGGTCACCAGCGCATCGGTCGTCGCCCCGGAGCCGAGGCCGGCGACGAGGTCGGCCTGCACGGCGTCGGCGGCGCTGGTGAGGAAGTCGTAGCCGGTGACCAGCGAGCGCTTCGGCGTCGGCAGCGTCCCGCCGGCGAGGCCCAGGAACCGGTCGACCTGTGCGGTGATCTCGGCCGGCGTCTCGACCAGCCTCCCGACGGCGAGGTCGGGAACCGGCAGCACGCTGCCTTTGACGTTGAGGTCGTTGAGCGTGCCGTAGGCGTCCTGCCCGAGCACCAGGTTGCTGCGCAGGCTGGCCTGCGAGCCGGAGTCGTCGCGCACCGGCGGCACGAAGTCGGACTCGGGCCCGAGCCCGGCGTCGTCGGCGTAGCGGAAGAACGGCACGACCGGGTCGGCTCCGGCGATGACGACGTACTTCAGCGTCGAGCCGGCGCCGCGGTAGGCGTTCACCACGTCGCGCAGCGACTGCGCCACGAGGTTCTTCGCGTAGGCGCAGCGCGGATGGGCGTCGGCCTGGGCGTTCAGCAGCCGGGTGCGCGCCACGTCCGCCGCGTCGACCACGACGCCGCGCTGGTCGGCGGCCAGGCGCCCCAGCGTCGCGAGGTAGGAGGTCTTCGCCGTGCCCGTCAGCCCGAGCCGGGCGGTGTCGGTCAGCACGACGGTCGCCGGCGTGCCCGACACGGCCGGCAGCGGCGTACCCGACCCGGTGTCGAGGGTGAACCCGGTGCACGGGCCACCGGTCGTCGTGAGCCGTACGGTGAACGGCGTCGGGCCCGCGCCGTCGCGCGACTGCACCCGGACGTAGAAGCGCCCGGTGCTGTTCCAGGTCCCTGCGCTCACCGACTCCGCCGCCACGCCGTCGTTCGCCGAGACGGCGATGAGGCTGCGGGTCTGCGCGCCGGAGAACGCGTCGAGGAAGGCCTGGTCAGGGCTGTAGATCGACGGCGAGTAGATCGACGGCGAGTAGATGGACGGCGAGTAGATGGAGGGGCTGTAGATCGACGGCGAGTAGATCGAGGGCGAGTAGATCGAGGGGCTGTAGATCGACGGCGAGTAGATGGACGGCGAGTAGATCGAGGGGCTGTAGATCGACGGCGAGTAGATGGACGGGCTGTAGATCGACGGCGAGTAGATCGACGGCGAGAACGCGTCGCCCGACTGCTCCGACCCCAGTCGCGCCAGGTCCGAGGTCGAGCGCAGCGAGGTGAAGGCCGCGCCGATGTCGGTGTAGAGCGTGAGGTCCGCGTCGGCCGACAGGCCGGTCAGCCCGACGGTCACCGTGCTGCTCGGGACGACGGGGAAGGAGTACCACCGGGCCTCGCCCGTGCCGCCCAGCCGGCCCGCGGTGTCCGTGCCCTCGGCCAGCGGGGCCGCATTGGTCCACGAGGTGTTCTGGGCGACGGCGACGGGGTCGTAGTCAGGCACCGGGACGAGGCTGACGGCGTCGACGAGGGTGCCGAGGGTGTCGCTGACGCTGCGGTCGGCGAGCTCGACCGTCATCGTGCCGGAGCTGGCGCGCACCGTCTCGGTGAAGACGTGCCAGTCGGCGTCGGACAGCGCCGACCCGTCGGCCGTGCGCTCGGCGACGACCGTGCCGTCGACGCGCACCTTCAGCGCGTTGTCGGCGACGCCCGGCCGCGCGCTGAAGGCGTAGCTCAGCTGGTAGGCGGCACCCGGCGTCACGTCGACGTCCTGGGCGAACGAGGTCGAGCAGTCGCTGTCGAGCTCGGCGACCTGGTCGCCGTCGTACGCAGTGACCGTCGAGCGGTTCTCCACCTCGATGCCGCACGGGCCCGTCTGCCGCCAGGCGCCTGCGGAGGGCAGCACGTCGTAGGTGCCGACCGCCACGGCCGGGTCCTCGAACGAGCCGTTGGAGAGCAGGTTCCCGGCGGGCGCCGCAGCGGCAGCCCCGGCGGTAGCGGGGAGCACCGCGACGGCGAGCAGCAGGGCGGTCAGCAGGGCCGCGGGGCGGACGGGCAGGGAGCGCATGCGCTCACGGTAGGTCTGCGGGACAGGCCTGCGACGGGCTATTGGGCAATCCGCCGGACGAGGGACACCAGGCCGGTCCGGTCGAGCGCCCGGCCGGCCTCGACGAGCCCGTCGGCGCCCGGCAGCTGCAGGGCGCCGGCCATCGCGTCGGCCAGCAGCCGCTCCGTCGCGGGCGGCCGCTCGGCACCGAGCTCGTCGCGCAGGGCGTCGGCCGCTCCGAGCAGCGTGAGCGCGTCCTCCGCCGCGCCCTCGCGGGCCGCGAGCGCCACGACGTCCTCCACCAGCAGCGCCAGCGACCACGAGTCGTCGTGGTCGAGGTAGGCCTGCAGCGCCGCGCGGTAGTGCCAGGCGGCCTCACCGGGCTCGTCGAGCCCGAGCAGGGCGTTGCCGAGGTTGTGCTCGCCGACCGCGACCACCCACAGGTCGCCGACCTGGGCCGCGAGCCGCATGGACTCCTCGACGTGCTCGGTCGCCTGCTCGTAGTCGTGGCGCAGCAGGGCGACCATGCCGAGGTTGTTGCGCGAGACGCAGACGGCCCACGGGTCGCCGACCTCCTCGCGCACCGCGAGCGCCTGCGAGCCGAGCTCCCAGGCCTGGTCGAGGTCGCCCTCCTGCTCGGCGACGACCGCGAGGTTGCTCAGCAGTGCGCCGACCGCTGCCCGGTCGCCCAGCCGGTCGCGCACCTCGAGGCTGCGCCGGTAGGCGGTGCGGGCCTCGGCGTACCTGCCCTGCTGCGAGGCGAGCGTGCCCTCCAGGTGCAGCACCGCGGCCAGCTCGGCCTCGTCGAGCTCGCGCTCGCGCGCCTCTGCCAGCCGCTCGGCGGCCTCGGGGAAGCGGCCCTGCTTGCGAGCCACCTCGGCCAGGTCGAGCAGCACGCGCACCGCGCCGGCGCGGTCGCCCTGCGCAGTGCAGCCCTCCCACGCCTCGAGGTAGGTCTCGCGCGCCTCGGCCCACTGGCCGCGCAGCTCGAGCACCTTGCCGAGCCGCTCGAGCAGCGACGGGCGGTCGTCGTCGAGCACGACCTCGAGCGCCTGGCGGTAGTAGGCGACCGCCGCGTCGTTGGCGTACCTCGCCTGCGCCGCCTCGCCCGCACGCACGAGGTAGTCGCGCTTGCGGGCGGCGTCGGACCCGCGGCCGAAGTGGTGCGCCAGCAGGTCGAGCGCCGCGTCGCCCGACGTGCGCTCGATCCACCCGCCGATGCGGTCGTGCAGCACCCTGCGGGTCGCGAACGGCAGGCTGGCGTAGGCGACCTCCTCGGTCATGGCGTGCCGGAACGCGTAGCGCCCGGGCTCGGGCTCCGGCAGCACGAGCGTGGCGAGCGACGGGTCGGCCAGCGAGCCCCGCACGTCGTCGTCGCCACCCAGCTCGGGGTAGGCGCCGGCCAGCACGTCGGTGCCGAAGCGGCGGCCCACGACGCTGGCGACCTTGACCGTGCGCCGCGGGTGCTCGGCCAGGTCGTCGATGCGGGTGAGCACGAGCCGCTGGAGGCTGCTCGGGAGCTCCAGCGTGCCGCTGGCCGCGCTGCGCAGGTCGACCCCGCGGTCGACCAGGTGGGCGAGCAGCTCCTCGACGTGGAACGGGTTGCCCGACGCGCGTGACACGACGCTGCGCAGCACGTCGGGGGCCACCTCGTCGGCCGGGTGCCCGGTGAGGTCCTCGACGCGCAGGCGGGCGAGGCGCAGCGCGGTGGGCTCGTCGAGCTCGCGCAGCTCCAGGCGGCGTACGTGCTCCGCGCTCGGCAGCGCGGCGTCCGGGCCCGGCGCCGGGCGCCCCGAGACGACCAGCAGCAGCGGCAGCCGCGCGGCCGCGCGCGCGACGGTGGCGAGCAGGTCGAGCGAGAGCGAGTCGAGCCACTGCGCGTCCTCGAGCACGAGGACGAGCAGGGAGTCCTGCGGACGCGCCAGGAGGTACTGCACGACCAGTGCCTCGAGCGAGGTCTTGCGCAGCTTGGCGTCGAACGACGCGGTCAGCGCGGTGTGGGCGATCTCGACGCCCAGCACCGCGCCGACCAGCGGGAGGCGGGGGAGCAGCGTCGGGTCGGCCGCCAGCAGCAGCTCGCGGGCGCGCGCCTCCACGACGGTCGCGTCGGCGGTGGCAGACAGGCCCAGCGCGGAGCGCAGCGCCGGCCGCCAGCCGCCGTAGCCGCCGTCGGCCCCGAAGGCGGGCGCGACGCCCTCGTGCACCGGCACCTCGCGCGCCGCGAGCGCGTCGGACAGCGCGGCGAGCAGCCGGCTCTTGCCGAGCCCGGCCTCGCCGACCAGCTGCACGACCTGCCCGGAGCCGCTGGCCGCGAGCTCGGCGGCCTCGACCAGCGCCGCCAGCTCGACCGACCGGCCCAGCATCGGCCCGGCGTAGCGGCGGGCGCGCGGCGGGGGAGCAGCCAGCCGGTCGAGCAGCCGCCACGCTGCGACGGGCTGCGCCTTGCCCTTCACCGCGACCGGCGCGAGCTCCTCCCACACGAACCCCTCGCCCGCCGCCCGGCGCAGCTCGTCGGAGACCCACACCGTGCCGCCGGGGGCTGCCGTCATCAGCCGCGCGGCCAGGTTGACCGCGTCGCCGAGGCAGCAGAACGTACGCCGCTCGGCGCTGCCGTAGGTGCCGCTGCGCAGGCGCCCGGTCGAGAGCCCGACGGCGAGGCCGCGCTCGCCGTCCGGGTCGGTGGCCAGCAGCTCGAGCGCGCTGGCGCACGCCCGGGCCGCGTCGTCCTCGTGCGCGACCGGGGCGCCGAACACGGCGTAGAGGTAGGCGCCCTTGTCGCCGATCGTGAGCTGGAGGACGTTGCCGCCGTTGGCGTGCACGATGCGCTGCGCGCGGGTGACGAGCGCGTCGAGCGCCGCCGGCGCACCGGGGTCGTCGTCGAAGTCGAGCCCGCCGAAGCGCACGAACACGGGCACCGCCGGGCGCAGGTCGGCGAGGAACTCGCCGCGACCGGCCGTCAGCCGCTCGTAGACCGAGGGCAGCACCCACGAGCGCACGTCGCGCTCGGGCAGCCGGGGAGGGGAGGGACGCTGCTCCGGCAGGCGGACGCGGTGCCTCGTGCGCAGCGCCACCGCGCCGTCGAGCTCGACGGCGCTCCCTACCGAGCGCACGGCGCCCGGGTCGAGCACCACCTGGCCCGGCAGGGCGGCGCCCTCGGCGACCGCGAGGGCGTCGACCACCCGCCCGGCGAGCACGTCGATGAGCTGGATGCCCGGGTCGCCGACGACGAAGCGGTGCGCGGCGCCGACGGCGACCGCGACCTTGAGCCGCAGTCGTACGCTGCGCCCGCCCGGCGTCGTGCGCTCGCCCACCCGCTCGATCGCGTCCTGCATCGCGAGCCCGCAGGCGGTGGCGCGGGTGCCGTCGTCGCCGTCGAGCCAGCAGGTCACCGCGTCGCCGCTGAAGTAGATCGCCTCGCCGCCGTGGGCGTCGAGCACCCCGAGCAGCGCGTCGAAGACCTGCTCGAGGGCGGCGGTGACCTCCTCGGCACCGCGCGCCGGCCCCAACTCGGCGGCCAGGGTCTCGGTCAGCGGGGTGAAGCCGGAGATGTCGGCGAACAGCGCGGCGCCGCGCACCCTCTCGGGCAGCGCGGCGCCGTCGGCGAGCGCCCGCCGGCGGTCACCGGGGATGTAGGCCTGCACGTTGTCGGCGGGGAGCAGGTCGGCGTGGTCCACGACCCGGCCAGGGTCGCACAGCGGGCCGCCGCCGCGGGCGACTAGGCGGTCGGCGGCGCGTCCACGTCGCCGCGCCAGGCGCCGGTCTCCTGGCCGCCGCGCGACTCGATGAAGGTCTTGAACCGCTGGAGGTCGCCCTTGACGCGGCGCTCGACGAAGCCGAGCTTGTCGCCGGCCTGCTCGACGACGCCCTCCGGCTCGAAGTCCATCTGGACCATGATCCGGGTCTTGGCCGCGTCGAGCCGGTGGAACGTCACGACGCCGGCGTTGCTGGAGCCGTCGACCGACTTCCAGGCCACGCGCTCGTCGGGGTGCTGCTCGGTGATCTCGGCGTCGAACTCGCGCTGCTGCCCGGCGATCTTCGTCACCCAGTGGGTCATGGTGTCGCTGGTCTGGTCGATGCGCTCGACGCCCTCCATGAACTCGGGGAAGGTCTCGAACTGGGTCCACTGGTTGTAGGCGGCGGACACGGGGACCTCGACGTCGATGCTCTGCTCGACGGTGCTCATGGGCTCTCTCCTCTGCAGTGCGGGTACGTGCTTCCTCCCCACCCCTGCCCCGTGGCAAAGTTGTCCAAAACTGGTTCAAGTGGCCGCACGTTCGCTGTGGCCGGGCCGGGGGAAGTGGGACAGCATGCGCCTCACCACGACGATCGAGCGGTCCATGGAGAAGGTGGAGGACGCCGGCGTCCTCGACAAGGTCTCCCAGCCGCTGCTCACCGCTGTCCGCCGGCTCACGGGCGCCTCGCCCGCGGTCACCGACCTGCTCCACGGCGTGCCGGTCGGCCACCCGGTGCACCCCGCGATGGTGCTGCTGCCGGCCGGCGCCTTCATCTCGGCCAGCACCCTCGACTTCGTGCCGCGCACCGGCAGCGCCGTGCCCGTCCTGATCGCCACCGGCATCGCCACCTCGGTCCCCGCGGCCGCCGCCGGCTTCGCCGACTGGTCCGAGCTCCACCCCCAGCAGCAGCGCGTCGGGCTCGTGCACGCCGCCTCCAACGGGCTCGGCGTCGCCTTCTACGCCGCCAGCCTGGTGGCGCGGCTGCGCGGGCGGCCCGTGTCGGCGCGGGTGCTCGGCCTGGCCGGCCTCAGCGCGATCGGCGTCGGCGGCTACCTCGGCGGCCACCTCGCCTACCGGCAGGGCGCGGGGGTCAACCACGTCGAGGACGTGCCGCACCTGGTGCCGCCGGGATGGAACGACGTGTGCGCCATCGACGACCTGCCCGAGGGGCGACCGGCGCTCCAGCACCTGGGCGACGTGCCGCTGCTCGTCGTGCGGCGCGGCAAGCAGATCGACGTGCTCTCCGACCGCTGCTCGCACCTGTCGGGCCCGCTCCACGAGGGCACGCTCTCCGAGGTCGACGGCGCCACCTGCGTGACCTGCCCCTGGCACGGCAGCACCTTCGCCCTGGCCGACGGCAAGGTCGTCCGTGGTCCGGCGACCGTCAAGCAGCACTCCTTCGACGTCCGGGTCGAGGCCGGCCGCCTGCAGGTGCGCCTGCCCCACGCCGGATGAGCGACGAGCCCACGATCACGCCCTACCGCGACGGCCCGCTCATCGTGCGCGGGAGCTTCCGGCTGGTCGACGAGGACGGCGCCGAGATCGACCCCGGTCGGGAGACGGTCGCGCTCTGCCGCTGCGGCAAGTCGGGCGTGAAGCCCTTCTGCGACGGCTCGCACCGGCGCGCGGGCTTCCGGGCGGGCAGCTCGCCCGCCCGGCCCCGCCCGGCCGCCGAGCTCAGGCGGCGAGAGCTGACCAGCCCTGCAGCAGGTGCAGACCCATCCGCGCCTCCACCGTGAGGTAGGCCGCGGTCCCGAACAGCACGTCGGCCCGCAGGCCCGGCTCGGCCGCCACCAGCGAGCCGGCCAGGTCCTTGGAAGCCAACTGCTCGTGCACGGCGTCGGCCTCGACGTGCTCGTCGTAGTAGACGGTGCTCGCCTCGCTGCAGCGCAGGCGCCGCAGCCCGGCGCCCAGCCGGCGGCAGGGCTCGGTCGAGGTCATCTCGATGCCGCACAGGTGCCCGACCGCCGCGCCGCGCCAGCGCCGCGAGATGCCGAACATCGTCATCAGCGTCGTGGCCGCGAGGGAAGGGGCGCTCGTCGTGTCGACGTGCGCGCCGTAGGTGTCGACGAGGCCGAACTCGCGCATCATCCGCGCGAACAGTGCCGAGTGCATGCGAGCGGGGCTGCCGCCGCCGTACTCGTCGGACTGGATCTCGACCAGCGCGGCCTTGGCCCGCCCGCTGATGCGCGGGATGACGAACGTGTGCGGGTCGGCCTCCTTGAGGTGGTAGACCGACTTCTGGGCCAGGAAGTCGGCCCACTGCTCCCGCGTCCCGTGGCGCGAGAGGTGGCGCGAGAGCGACGGACCGCTGTCGAGCTGCTCGATCACCGACTCCAGCGCCAGGTCGACCGGCCCGCCCGGGTCGCGCACGTCGGCCACCAGCGGGCGCAGGTCGCGCTCGACCGCGCGCTCGAGCGTCCGGGCCGCCCGCACCACCTGCGGGTCCCACTCCGCGTCGTCGGGGACGCCCTCGAGGCCGCTGTGGTGCAGCTCGTAGAGCGCGAACAGCGAGACCTGCAGGTCGTCGTCGGCGAGCGCGTCGGAGGTGTCCGCCGCCAGCTCCGCCGCGAGCGCGAGGGTGGGCTCGGAGACGGTGCCGGTGGGTAGGTCGTGGAGGAGCGCCGACGACACGGGGCCGCGGGAGAGAGGCATGCGCATGGACCCCCTATGCCCCCAAGAGGTGCGCTGATGCGCTCGGTGCGCCTCCGCCGCCCCTCGCGCGCCCAGCTGGCCGCGCTGCTCGCGCAGCGCGCGGACGCCCCGCAGTCCTACGCCGAGGTCGGCATCAGCCTCGAGGACGTGGCGCCGCCGCGGGGCTGGGGCCAGAGCGTCGGCCGCCGCTCGCTCGGGAGCGGGGAGCAGGTGTGGCTCGCCGCCCGGGAGGCGCTGCTGGCGTGGGACGCGCACCGCGGCGCACGCGTACGCGTCGAGCCGCCCGCCGCGCCGCTGGCGGTCGGCACCGTGGTGGCGGTCACGGCGGGGGCGCCGCTGGGCGCGATCGTCGGGGTGTGCCGCATCGTGCGGGTCGTCGACGAGCCGCACCGGTTCGGCTTCGCCTACGGCACCGTGCCGCCGCACCCCGAGGTGGGCGAGGAGAGCTTCCTGGTGACCCGCGACCCGGTCAGCGGCGAGGTGGTGTTCACCGCGCGCTCGGTGTCGCGGGCCGTCGCGCTGCTCGCGCGCCTGGCCCCGCCGCTGGCGCGGCTGGCGATCGCGGGCTACACCCGGGCCTACGCCCGGGCGGTGTCGCGCTCGACCGCGTCGAGGTCGGAGGGCCGCAGCCGGTAGACCTGCAGCACCAGGTCGTAGTACTTGTCGGTCTCGCCGACCCACTCCATGCCCAGGCGCTTCGCGACCGCACCGGCGCGCTCGTTGCCGGGGCGCACGACGGCGAACACCTCGTCGGTCGCCTGGCTGAACGCGTAGCGCGCGAGCGCGCGGGAGGCCTCGGTCGCGTAGCCGTGGCCCCAGGCGCCGGGGGCGAGCTGCCAGCCGATCTCGACGTCCTCGTCGTGCGGCGGCAGCGGGCGCAGCTCCATGCCGCCGATGACCGCGCCGTCCTCGCGGCGCACCACGGCCCACCGGCCGTAGGGCGGCACGAGCCCGGGAGCCTCGGCCGCCCAGCGCGCCAGGTGCTCGCGCATAGCCTCCACGTCGCCCGGGCGTTCGAGCGCAGGGGTCAGCCAGCGGGCGACGGAGGCGTCGCCGAAGACCGCCAGCGCAGCCTCGGCGTCGTCGGCGGTCCAGTCGCGCAGGACCAGGCGGTCGGTCGTCAGCAGGTCGGCCACGAGCGCAATCTACCGGCCCGCGCCGTCCTCCCCACCGGCGGCCAGCGCGTCCTCGATCATGGCCAGCTCGTCGTCGGCGAACTCGAGGTCGGCCACCGCGGCGACGTTGGCCTCCAGCTGCGCCACGCTGCTGGCGCCGACCAGCGCCGAGGTGACCCGGCCGCCGCGCAGCACCCACGAGACCGCCAGCTGGGCGAGGCTCTGGCCCCGGCTGCGGGCGAGCTCGTCAAGGGCGCGCACCCGCCCGAGCGTGGCCTGCACCTGCTCGGCCGACAGGAACGGGCTCGAGCCGGCCGCCCGGGAGCCCTCGGGGATGCCGTCGAGGTAGCGGTCGGTCAGGATGCCCTGCTCCAGCGGCGAGAACGCGATGGAGCCCGCGCCCACCTCGTCGAGCGCGTCGAGCAGGCCGTCCTCGACCCAGCGGTCGAACATCGAGTAGCGGGGCTGGTGGATGAGCAGCGGGGTGCCGAGCCCGGCGAGGATCCGCGCGGCCTCGCGCGTCTGCTCGGGGGAGTACGACGAGATGCCGACGTAGAGCGCCTTGCCCTGCTGCACCGCGCTGGCCAGGGCGCCCATCGTCTCCTCGAGCGGGGTGTCGGGGTCGGGCCGGTGCGAGTAGAAGATGTCGACGTAGTCCAGGCCGGTGCGCGCCAGGCTCTGGTCGAGGCTGGCGAGCAGGTACTTGCGCGAGCCCCACTCGCCGTAGGGCCCGGGCCACATGCGGTAGCCCGCCTTCGTCGCGATCACCAGCTCGTCGCGGTAGGGCTTGAGGTCGGTGCGCAGCACCTCGCCGAACCCCGTCTCCGCCGATCCGGGCGGCGGGCCGTAGTTGTTGGCGATGTCGATGTGGGTGACGCCGAGGTCGAACGCCCGGCGCAGGATCGCGCGCTGGGTCTCGAGGGCCGTCCCCTCGCCGAAGTTGTGCCACAGGCCCAGCGACACGGCGGGCAGCAGCAGCCCGCTGCGCCCCACGCGGCGGTAGGCCATGGTGTCGTAGCGGGTCTCGGCGGCGTCGTAGGGCACGGTTCCTCCAGCAGGGGTGGCGTCGGGAGTAGTTTCCTGCCCACCATGGACGTCGAGACACCAGGCCCCAGCGGGGTGCCCGAGAGCCTGCAGACCGCCGCCGCGTGGACGTGGCGGGTGATCCTGCTCGGCGTGGGGGCGTGGCTGCTCCTGCGCGTCGTCGAGCGGCTCTCGCTGGTGGTGCTGCCGATCATCGCCGCCGTGCTGCTCACCGCCCTGGCCATGCCGGCCGTGCGGCTGCTGCGCCGGATCGGCGTCGGCGCGGCCGGCGCCGCCGGGATCGTGCTGGTCGTCGGCCTGGGCACGATCGGGCTGGTCGTCTGGTGGATCGCCAACCGCGCCATCGCCGAGTCCGGCGAGATCGCCGACGAGCTCGGCAAGGCGCTCGACCGGCTCCCGGTGCGCAGCGAGACGCTCGCCGGGTGGCGCAACGACGCGGTCGACGCGCTGCGCCGCAGCAGCGGCGGGGTCGGCGGCGTGCTCAACGGGCTCGAGGTCGCGAGCCATGTCCTCGCCGGCACGGTGCTCACCCTGTTCATCACCTTCTACCTGCTCTACGACGGCGCCCGGGTCTGGTCGTGGGTCGTCGCGATGCTGCCCCGCGGCCGGCGGGCCACCGCCCACGAGGCCGGCGCGCAGGCGTGGCAGCGGCTGGCCGGCTGGGTGCGCGGCACCGTGATCATCGGCGTCATCCACGGCGTGGTGGTCGCCGTGTCGCTGGTGGTGCTCGACGTGCCGCTCGTGGCTCCGCTCTCGGTGCTGGTGTTCCTCGGCAGCTTCATCCCGATCGTCGGCGCCTTCATCTTCGGCGGTGCTGCGGTGCTGGTGACCTTCGCCGCCCACGGCTGGGTGTCTGCGGCCGTCCTCGTCGGCATCCTGACGCTCGACAACCAGCTGGAGGCCCACGTCCTGCAGCCCTTCCTCGTCGGGCGCTACGTGCGCCTGCACCCGCTGGCGGTCGTCATCGCGGTCACGGTGGGCGAGGTGCTCGAGGGGCTCGTGGGCGCGGTCCTGGCCGTCCCGCTGACCGCCGCCGCGTACGCCGCCTTCAGCTACGCGCGCGGCACCGCCCCCGCGGTGGTGCTGCTGCCCTCGGAGGCTGGGCCGCCGGGCGAGCTGCCGGGCCGCCCGACCGGCGGCGGCGTCCCCCTCCTCTAGCAGACTGTCCCCGTGCCGACCGTCGTCGTGCTGGGCCTGCTCGCCGCGTTCCTGTTCGCGGCGGCAGCGAGCCTGCAGCAGCACTCGGCGCACGGCATCGCGCGCGCCGCCGGGCCCACCTCCTCGGCCCTGCCGGTCGTGACGCTGGTCCACAGCCTCGTGCGCTCGCGGGTCTGGCTGCTGGGCTGGGTCGTCAACCTCGGCGGCTTCCTCAGCCAGGCGGCGGCCCTGCACCTCGGCAGCGTCTCGGTCGTGCAGCCGCTGCTGGTCACCCAGCTGCTCTTCACGCTGCCGCTGGCCTCGGCGTGGGCACGCCGGTGGCCGGCCCGCCGCGACTGGCTCGCCGCCGCCACGGTCTGCGCCGGCGTGGCGCTGTTCCTCTCGGTCGGGCACCGCTCCGAGACCGACGCGCAGCCCGACCGCGCCAAGGTGCTGCTCGCGCTGGCCACCACGCTGGTGCTGGTGACGGTGCTCGTACGCGTCGCCGCCGGCCGCCCCCGCGCCCGGCACGCCTTCCTGACCTCGGTCGCCGCCGGGCTCTGCTTCGCGCAGAGCGCCGTGCTCATGAAGCTCACCGCGACCGACCTGCTGCACCGCGGGGTGGCCGCCACGGCGGTCGACTGGCCGGGCTACTGCCTGGCCGGCTCGACGCTGCTGGGCCTGCTGCTCGAGCAGCAGGCCTTCACCGCCGGTGCGCTGCCCCTCGCGATCTCGGCGATGACCATCACCAACCCCGCGGCGAGCTACCTGGTCGGCGTGCTGGCGTTCGACGTGAGCCTGCCCGACAGCCCCGGGGCGCTGGCGACCCTGTCGGCGTCAGGCCTGCTGCTCGTCGTCGGCGTCGTGGGCCTGGCCCACAGCCCCTACAGCCGAGCGGGCGCTACAGCCGCGGTTCCCGTGTCACGATAGGGACAGAGACCCGAACACCCGCAGACCGCACGCCCGCAGGGACCGAGGAGCTCGATGACCGCACCGCAGCACCACCGCAGCCCGGCCGAGGGCCACGTCGTCGTCGAGCTCGCGGCGCTCCGGCCCACGCTGGTGCGCGCCGGGCGCCTGCTGCTCGAGACGGTGCTCGTGCCGACACTGCTGCTGGCGGTCCTCATCCACGTCGTGGGCGTCGTCCCCGCGCTGGGTGCCGCGCTCGGCTGGTGCTACCTCGCGCTGCTCGTGCGCTGGGTCGTGACCCGCCACGTGCCCGGAACGCTGCTGCTCAGCACCAGCATGCTCACCGGCCGCGCCGGCATCGCCATGGCCACCTCGAGCGCGCTGCTCTACCTCGTGCAGCCCGCGGTCGGCTCGGGCGTGCTAGCCCTGCTCTTCCTGGGCAGCGCCGCGCTCGGCCGGCCCATCACCATGCGGTTGGCCCGCGACTTCGTGGCCCTGCCGCCGCACGTGCTCGAACGGCGGGCGACCCGGCGGATGTTCACGCAGGTCGCGCTCGTCTGGGGCGTGTCGCGGCTGCTCGACGCCACGATGAGCGTCGGGTTCCTGCGCTCCTCGCTCGACCTCGCGCTGATCGGGCGCGGGCTCTTCAGCCCGCTGCTCACCCTGCTGACCGTCGGGCTGTGCTCGGTGCTGGGCTGGCGGGCGCTGGCCCGCGACGGCATCCGCCTGCGCTTCTCCGCGGCCTGAGCGCCCGGTCCGGGGTGCAGCTCGCCGACGCGGTCGTCCTGGTCACCGGCGCGAGCCGCGGGCTCGGCGCCGCCACCGCGCGCGAGCTCGACGACCGCGGGGCCGTCGTGGTCGCCGCCGGCCGCGACCGGGGGGCGCTCGACCGCGTACCCGCCGGTCTGCGGCTCGTCGCCGACCTCGCCGAGCGCGACGCCGCCACCAGCCTGGTCGGCCGGGTCCTGCAGCACTACGGCCGGCTCGACGGCGTCGTCGCCAACGCCGGCGTCGGCTGGGCGGGGCCGTTCGCCGAGATGCCCGAGGACCGCTTGGCGTCCTTGGTCGACGTGAACGTCCGGGCCCCGCTGCTGCTGGCACGCGCGGCCCTCCCCCCGCTGCTCGAGCGTCCGCAGGCCGGCATCGTGCTGGTCGGCTCGATCGCGGGACACGTCGGCGTGCCGGGGGAGGCGGCCTACAGCGCCACGAAGGCGGCCCTCGCGGTGTTCGCCGATGCCCTGGGCGACGAGCTCGTAGGCACGGGCGTCTCGGTCTCGACCGTCTCGCCAGGGGTCGTCGACACGGAGTTCTTCACGACCCGCGGCGCCTACGACCGCCGGTTCCCGCGGCCCAGGAGCGCCGAGCGCGTGGCGCGCGTCGTGGTCGACTCGCTCGAGTCGGGCAGGCCGCGCAGGCTCGAGCCGCGCTGGCTGACGATCCCCGCGCGGCTCGCCGGGGCCGCACCGGGCACGTACCGCCGCCTGGCCCGACGCTTCGGCTGAGACGTCAGCACCGCGGCCACGATGCCGTCGGCGTCCAGGCCGTGCTCGGCCAGCAGCACGTCGCGCTCGGCGTGGCGCACGAACTCCTGGCGCACCGCGAGGGGCACGACCCGGGCGTCCGAGCCCGCCAGGGCGCGGGCCACCGCGTCGCCGAAGCCGCCGACCGCACCGCCGTCCTCGACGGTGACGACCAGGCGGTGGCGCGCGGCCGCCGCGATCACCTCGGGGTCGAGGGGGAGGACCCAGCGCGGGTCGACCACCGTGACGCCGAAGCCCGGCAGCCGCCGGGCCGCCTCCACCGCGGCGTGCGCCGACGGGCCGGTCGCCAGGACGAGCACCTGTGCTCCGTCGCCGGCGACCAGCACGTCGGCCTGCCCGAGCCGCCCGGTCCCCTCCAGGTCGGGCGGGGTGCAGCCCTTGGGGTAGCGCAGCGCCGTGGGCCCGGCGGTGTCGAGCGCCTCCCTCAACAGCTCACGCAGCCGCGTCGCGTCGCGCGGCGCGGCCACCCGCATGCCGGGGACCATGGCCAGCAGCGCGAGGTCCCACAGGCCGTGGTGGCTGGGCCCGTCAGGTCCGGTGACTCCCGCGCGGTCGAGCACCAGCGTCACGGGCAGCCGGTGCAGGCCCACGTCGAGCAGCGTGGAGTCGAAGGCGCGGTTGAGGAACGTCGCGTAGAGCGCGACCACCGGGTGCATCCCTCCCATCGCCAGCCCGGCCGCCGAGGTGACCGCCTGCTGCTCGGCGATGCCGACGTCGCGCACCCGCTCCGGCGCCACCGCCGCGAGCCGGTCGAGCCCGGTCGGCGCGACCATCGCGGCGCTGAGCGCCACCACGTCGTCGCGCACGGCCGCGACAGCCGCCAGCTCGGCACCGAACACCGAGGTCCACGAGGGCCGGTCGCTCGGGGCGGGCGCAGACACCGCGTGCATGCGGTCGACGTCGTCGGCGAGCGCGGGCGCGTAGCCCTCGCCCTTGCGCGTCACGCAGTGCACGACCACCGTGCGCCGCGAGCGGCGGGCGTGGCGCAGCGCCGCCTCGAGCGCGCCGACGTCGTGGCCGTCGACGGGCCCGAGGTAGCCCAGGCCGAGCTGCTCGAACACCGAGGGCGCGTCGCCGGCGCGCAGCCGCGCCAGGTGCTCGGCCAGGCCGCCGACGGTCGGGGCGTAGGAGCGCTCGTTGTCGTTGAGCACGACGACCAAGGGGCGCCTGGGGGTGCGGGCGCAGTTGTTCAGCGCCTCCCACGCCATGCCGCCGGTGAGCGCGCCGTCGCCGACGACCGCCACCACCGTGCGGTCGTCCTCGCCGCGCAGCGCGAACGCCGCGGCCAGCCCGTCGGCGTAGGCCAGCGAGGTCGAGGCATGGCTGTTCTCCACCAGGTCGTGCACGCTCTCGGCGCGCGACGGGTAGCCCGAGAGGCCGCCGTCGCTGCGCAGCCCGCCCATCGCGGCAGCGCGCCCGGTGAGCATCTTGTGGACGTAGGCCTGGTGCCCGGTGTCCCAGACGAGCGGGTCGCGGGGGCTCTCGAACACCCGGTGCAGCGCCAGGGTCAGCTCCACGACGCCGAGGTTCGGGCCCAGGTGGCCACCGGTACGCGGGACGACGTCGACGAGCACGTCGCGCAGCTGCGCGGCGAGCTCCGGGAGGCGGTCGGCCGGTAGGGCGCGCAGGTCGGCCGGGCACCGTACCGTCACCTCAGGCTCCGACCGCGGCCCGCACCGACTCCCGCAGCGAGCCCATCGTGGCGATCACGGCCGTCGGCTCGTAGCCGCAGTGCGCCATGCAGTTCTCGCACCGCGGGTCCTTGCCGCGGCCGAACTTCGACCAGTCGGTCTCCTCCACCAGCTCGCGGTAGGTCGCCGCATAGCCGTCGTCGAGCAGGTAGCACGGCCGCTGCCACCCGAGCAGCGAGTAGGACGGGATCCCCCACGGTGTGCACTCGAAGTCGGTCTTGCCCTCGAGGAAGTCGAGGAACAGCGGCGAGTGGTTGAGGCGCCAGCGCTTGCGCCGCCCGTCGGCGAACGCCTTGGAGAACAGCGCGCGGGTCTGCTCGACGCCGAGCCAGTGCTCCTGGTCGGGGGCCTTCTCGTAGGCGTAGCCGGGGGAGATCTGCATGTTGTCGACGCCGAGCTCGTCGTTGAGGAAGTCGAGCACGTCGATGACGTCCTGCGGCGAGTCGGTGTCGAAGAACGTGGTGTTGGTCATGACGCGGAAGCCGCGCGCCTTGGCGTCCTTGATGGCCGCGACGGCCTGGTCGAAGACGCCGTCCTTGCAGACGGAGGCGTCGTGCCGGTCGCGGAGGCCGTCGATGTGCACCATCCACGCGAAGTTGCGGTGCGGGGTGAACTTGTCGATGTGCTTGGGCAGCAGCACGGCGTTGGTGCACAGGAAGACGATCTTGCGCTTGGCGAGCAGCTGGCGCACGATCTCGTCGATCTGCTTGTGCATCAGGGGCTCGCCGCCGGCGATGGACACCGCCGGCGCGCCGCTCTCCAGCACCGCACCGACCGCCTGCTCCACCGACATGCGCTGTCGCAGCACGGATGCGGGCTGCTCGATCTTGCCGCAGCCGGCGCACTTGAGGTTGCACGCGAACAGCGGCTCGAGCTCGACGAGGAGGGGGTACTTCTCGCGGCGCAGCGCCTTCTGCTTGAGCAGGTAGGCACCGATCTTCAGGTTCTGGCGCAGCGGCATCGCCACGGTCAGGACACCTCCCGAGGCAGGGTGAAGCGGACGTCCTCGTCGACGACGGAGGACTCTCGGACAGTGGTGGTCCCCAGCCCCGACAGGGCGGCGACCACCTCGTCGACCAGGTGGGGAGGCGCAGAAGCGCCTGCAGTGACGCCGATCCGGCTCACTCCCGCGAGCCAGCGCAGATCGATGTCGCCGACGTCGTCGACGAGGTACGCAGTGGTGCCGCACCGCTCGGCCACCTCGACCAATCGGCGCGAGTTGGAGGAGTTCGCCGAGCCGACCACGAGGACGAGCTCGGTCTGGGCGGCCACGGCCCGCACCGCCTGCTGGCGGTTGGTGGTGGCGTAGCAGATGTCGTCGCGCCGGGGGGCCGACAGGGTGGGGAACCGCTCGCGCAGGACGCCCGCCACCTCCTCGGCCTCGTCGACGGCGAGGGTCGTCTGCATGACGTAGGCGACCCTTCCCGCGTCCCGTGGCGCGATCACGCGGGCGGCGGCCGCGTCCTCGACGACCAGCACGTCGCCGGGGGCCTCGCCGACGGTGCCCTCGACCTCCTCGTGGTCGCGGTGCCCGATGACGAAGACCGTGTCGCCGCGACCGGCGTAGCGCCGCACCTCGGTGTGCACCTTCGCCACCAGCGGGCAGGTGGCGTCCACGACGGTCAGCCGCCTCGCCTCGGCCTGCGCGCGCACGGCAGGACTGACGCCGTGAGCCGCGAGGACCACCACCGCGCCCTCGGGCACCTCCTCGAGCTCCTGCACGAACACCGCGCCGCGCTCCTCGAGAGAGCGCACGACGTGGGCGTTGTGGACGATCTGGCGGCGCACGTGGACAGGCGCGCCGTAGCGGTCGAGCGCGCGCTCGACGATGTCGATGGCGCGCTCGACACCGGCGCAGAACGAGCGCGGCCCGGCCAGGACCACCTCTCGCGGACCCAGGGCGGCGGCCCACTGCTCGAGCGCCGGGGCCGCCGCCCGCAGGGACGCCAGGGCGCGCAATCCGCGGGCGGGCGTGCCGGGGGAGACCAGCGGGCGGTCGGGGGTGTCGACGACGGCGCGCACCACGGCGTACGGTCCCTCGCCGGTCACGAGCCCGGCGGACTCCATGTCGACCAGCACCGCGCCGGACGTCGCCAGAGCTCGGCGTTCGGCGGTGCCGTCGACGATCGCGGCCGTCGAGGCGACGGGCCCGAGGTGCACCCGCAGCCCGGTGCGCCTCAGCGCCGCGGCGAGCAGCGGTGCGGAGGGAATGAGGACCGCGTCCCCGTCACCGCGCACCTCGGTCGCCACGACGAGGTCGCCCGGCTCGAGCCCGGCCACCAGCGCACCGCCGACCCCTGCCACCACCGCGGGTCCCTGCAGCGTGGAGCCGGCGCGGGCGGAGCGCGCAGGTCCCATGCCCGTGCGCACGACGCGCAGGCCCGGCAGGACGCCGCACAGCGCCGCCTGCTCGACGGCCAGCGGGGTGCAGACGGTGACGGTCACGACCCGCCTCCCGAGACGTAGCGGCCGAGCGCCGAGACGGGGAAGACCATCCGGTAGAGGTGGTAGTTGATGTAGAAGTCGCCGGGGAAGCCGGTGCCGGTGAACTGCGGCTCGTCCCAGGTGCCGTCGTCGCGCTGGTGCTCGACGAGCCAGCGAACCCCGGCGTCGAGAGCAGCCGAGCGCTCACCGGCGGCGAGCAGCGCCAGCAGCGCCCACGCGGTCTGCGAGGCGGTCGAGTCGCCGCGCCCGACCCACGACGGATCGGTGTAGGAGCGCAGGTCCTCGCCCCACCCGCCGTCGTCGTTCTGGTGCTCCTCGAGCCAGCGGACTGCCCGCCAGATGGTCGGTGAGGTCACCGCGACGCCGGCAGCGACGAGAGCGGGCACCACGGCAGCGGTGCCGTAGACGTGGTTGGCGCCCCAGCGCCCGAACCACGACCCGTCGGCCTCCTGCGCCGCGAGCAACCACTCGACACCACGCCGGCACTCTGCCTCGTCGGCGCGACCGGCCGCGGCTAGCATCTCGACCACGTGCGCGGTCACGTCGGCCGACGGCGGGTCGATCACGGCGCCGAAGTCGCAGAAGGGCAACCGGTAGGCCAGCTCGCGGGTGTTGTCGGCGTCGAAGGCGCCCCAGCCGCCGTCACGGCTCTGCATGCCCGCGGTCCACGTGATGCCACGTGAGACCGCCGCGTCCAGCCGCGCCTGGTCGGGCACGCGGACGCGCTGCAGCGCGAGCACGATCTCGGCGGTGTCGTCGGTGTCGGGGTAGCCGTCGTTCTCGAACTCGAAGGCCCAGCCGCCCGGCTGCAGCTCCGGCCGGCGCACGGCCCAGTCGCCGCGCACCCGGATCTCCTCGTCGACCAGCCACTCCGCCGCCGCCACGACCGCGGGATCGTCGGCGGGTGTGCCCGCGTCGAGCATCGCGGTCAGCGCCAGGGCGGTGTCCCACACCGGTGACTGGCACGCCTCGAGGCGGCGCACGGTGCCCTCGGGCGTCTGCTCGCGCACCAGGAAGCCCTCGAGCCCGGCGATCCCGCGGGCGACGGCCGGGGAGTCGAGCGGGTGCCCGAGGAGCACCAGGGCGAGGATCGAGTAGACCCATGGCGGCTGGATCCCGCCCCACGAGCCGTCGGCCTCCTGGCGCGCCATGACCCAGTCGGCAGCCCGCCGCATCGCGCGCCGGCGCAGCGGCCGCACCGGGTGGCGGCCGTAGGCCCGCAGCACCCGGTCGAGCCGCTCGAACGCGCCCTCCCAGGTCCACGGCCGCCGGAGCCCGAGGGGTCCGGCTCCCGAGCGGAGCTCGTCGATGCCGAAGGGCAGCGGGCGGCTCGGGCGCAGCGTCGCCACGACCGTCAGCGGGACGACCGTCTGACGGGCCCAGCACGCCCAGTCGTAGACGTTGAAGGGGAACCACCGGGGCAGGAGCACGAGCTCCGGCGGCAGGGTGGGCAGGTCGTCCCAGTCGACCAGCCCGAACAGCGCGAACCACAGTCTCGTGAACACCCGCGTGCGCTCGACACCGCCGGCACCACGGACGAAGGCTGCTGCCGCGCGCATGTGCGGCTCGTCGGGGGAGTCGCCGGCCAGGCGCAGCGCGACCCACGCCTCGGCTGTGGTCGAGAGGTCGCCCGGGCCACCGAAGAACGTCGCCCAGGTGCCGTCGTCGCGCTGCTGCGAGCGGATCCAGCGGGCGGTCTGCTCGGTCTCCTCGGCGCCACGGATGCCGAGGAACTCGCGCACGAGCAGGTCCTCGGCGTCCATCGTCACGTTGGTCTCGAGCTCGCCCTTCCACCAGCCGCGCGGGTCCTGCAGGCGGCGCAGCGCGTCGACGCCGCGGCTCAGCGCGGCCTCGACGGTGGTGAGGGTCTCAGTGGTCACGGGACCCCACGAACCTGGCCAGCGCCACGAGCTCCGCGCACGGGCCCGCCTCGAGCCCGGGCTCGTCGAGCGCCTGCTCGGCGCGCTCGAGCAGCTCGTCGACCAGCTCGCCGGCCCAGGCGCGGGCGCCCGCCGCCTCGACCAGGTCGCTGGCCCGGGCCACCTGCTCGGCGTCGAGCGGACCTCCCGCGGACACGAGCGCCGCCAGCTCGGCGGCCTCGGGACCCGCGGAGCTCAGCGCGTAGGTCACCGGCAGGGTCTTCTTGCGCGCGTGGAGGTCGGCGCCGACCGCCTTGCCGGTCACCTGCGGGTCGCCCCAGATGCCCAGCAGGTCGTCGACCAGCTGGAAGGCCAGGCCGACGCTGTCGCCGAAGCGCGAGAGCGCGTCGACGCTGCGCGGCGGCGCCCCGGCCAGCACGGCGCCGATGGCCGAGCTCGCCGAGATCAGCGCCGCCGTCTTGCCGCGGGCCATGGCCAGGCACTCCTCGAGCGTCACGCTCCCGCGCGACTCGAAGGCGACGTCGTCGTACTGCCCGCGGATGAGCTCGCGGGTGGCCGAGGCCAGCAGCCGCATGGCCGCCGGCGCGTGCGGGGAGGCGGCGTCGAGCAGCGCCTCGTAGGCGGCAGAGAGCATCTCGTCGCCGGCCAGGATGGCGGCCGGCGCGCCCTCGAGGGCCCAGACCGTCGGCCGGTGCCGGCGCTCGACGTCGCCGTCCATCACGTCGTCGTGGAGCAGCGAGAAGTTGTGCACCAGCTCGACCGCGGCCGCGCCCGGCAGCGCGGTCGACGCGGGAGCGCCCACCGCCTCGGCGGAGAGCAGGGCGAGGGCCGGCCGCAGCGCCTTGCCGCCGCCGCCCTCGCGGGGCGTGCCGTCCACCTCGGCCCAGCCCAGGTGGTAGGCGCACAGCCGCGCGCTCTGCGGGCTCATCGAGGCGACCGCCCGGCGCAGGGTGGGCAGGACGGTCTCCTGGGCGCGAGCTGTGATCACAGGGCGGTCCTCTCCGGGGTCGGCGCGTGCGCGAGCAGCCGGGCCGCCTCGAGCCCGCTGCGCACCGCTCCCTCCATCGTGGCGGGCCAGCCGGTCGCGGTCCACGCCCCGGCGAGGACGACGCCGGGCACCGAGGTGGCCGCGGGCGGGCGGTCGGCGGCGCTCCCGGGCGCCGGCCGGAACGTCGCCTGCGGCTCGCGGGTGACGAACGCGTCGAGGACGCCCGCGCCGCGGGCGGCAGGCAGCAGCTCGCGCAGCGCCGGCACCATCCGCGCCAGCAGCTCGGCCGAGGGCAGGCGCACCTCGCGGTCGGCGGCGGACAGGCTCACCGCGAGGTACTGCGCGTCGGGCGAGTGCGCCCGCAGGCCTGACTGCCCGCTGCGGTCGAAGACGAACTGCACGGGCGTGCCGACCCCGGCCACGAGCTCGCCGTCGAGCACGCGGCGGTCGAGCACCACGTGCACGTTGACGATGGGGGAGGCGCCCAGCCGGCCGGCCCACCCCGGCCGCAGGTCGAGCGCGCTCGGTGGCAGCAGCCGCTCGGCGGCCGCGGGCGGCACGGCCAGCACGACCGCCCTACCATCCAGTTCCAGCGACGCGACCCGCGAGCCGAGGCGCACGTCGACGCCCGCCGTCCGCAGCGCGGCGAGCGCCGCGTCGCCGTGGATGCGCCCGAGCGGCACCCGCGCCCACCCCAGGTCGGCGCCGCCGGGCTCGCCGAGCAGGCCGGTCTGGAACACGGTCGCCGCCAGCGCGAGCGAGGCGTCGTCGGCCCGCGCGTTGAGCGTGGCGACGCCCACGAGGTCCCACAGCGCCTCGACCGCCCGCGAGCCCTGGCCGTGCGCCGCCAGCCACGCTCCGAACGACGTGCCGTCGGCGGCGCTGCGCTCGACCCTGCCGAGCGCCAGTGCAGCGCGTGCGGCCGCCAGCCGCTCGGCGAGCGTGAGCGGCGCGTAGCCGAGCAGGCTGCGCGCGAGGTGCAGCGGCACGGGCAGCGCGGCGCGGCGGACGTGCGACGTACGTGCAACGCCCGGCCGCCGGACCGGCACGTCGAGCCGCCGCTGCAGGTGCGTGTCGCCCTCGGCGCCCAGGCGGCGCAGCAGCCCGCGGTAGGCCGAGCAGCACCGCATGAAGACGTGCTGGCCCGTGTCGACCTGCAGGTCGACGCCGAGGCCGGACGTCTCGGCCGAGCGGACGAACGAGCCCGCCAGCCCGCCGAGCCGCGGGCGCGCCTCGTGCAGCACGACCTCGAAGCCGTCGTCCGCGAGCCGCAGGGCGGCCGAGATGCCGGCCAGACCACCTCCGACCACGGTGACCGGGCGCGCGGCGCTCATGCACCCAGCCCGGTCAGCGCCCGCGCGGCCACGACGGCCTTCTCGCGGCCGGTGAGCGAGAGCCGCGCACCGAACACTGCGGACGGCTGCTCGTCGATGCGCTCGAGCAGCCGCCGGTAGATGCCCGCCATGGCCGCGCAGCACGCGGCGGAGCGCCGGTCGAGGAGGGGCACGAGACGGAGGCCGTCGGCGTACCAGTCCCTCGCCCGCGCCGCGCTGTGGTGCACCAGCCGCGTCAGCCCGCCGTCGACGTCGACCAGCGTCCCCCGCTCGTCGAGCTCGAGCTGCACGCCGAACGCGTCGAGGTCGGACTGCGGCACGTAGACCCTGCCGTTGAGGAGGTCCTCGCGCACGTCGCGCAGGATGTTGGTCAGCTGCAGGGCGATGCCGAGGTTGTCGGCGTAGGACTCGGCGTCCGGGTCGGGCCGGCTGCCGAAGACGCCGAGGCAGAGCCGTCCGACCGTGCCCGCCACCCGCCGGCAGTAGCCGACGAGGTCGTCCAGGTCGGCGTAGTGGTGGCCCACGACGTCCATCTCGACCCCGTCGACCAGCTCGAGGAACGCCTCGACCGGCACGGGGTAGCGGCGTGCGGCGTCGGCCACCGCGCACAGCACCGGGTCGCTGCTGGCGTGCAGGTGCTCGATCTCGGCGCGCAGCGCCGCGAGGCCGGCGACCTTCTCGGCCTGCGCCAGCTCGCCGTCGCCGATGTCGTCGATGCGCCGGGCGAGCGCGTAGAGCGCGCACAGCGCGTCGCGCTTGACCGGCGGCAGCAGCCGGATGCCGTAGTAGAAGTTGCGCGCCTGCTCGCGGGTGATGCTCGTGCAGACCGAGTAGGCGCTGACGGTCGTGGTGCTCATGCCGCCCGCCGGAGCAGGTGTCGTAGGCCGTGGCGCACCGCGTCGCGCCGCTGCGGTCTCGGGGTGGCCGAGAGGACGTCGCCGCCGCTGCGGCGCAGCGCGTCGACGGTCGCCCAGCCGCCGGCGACGTAGCCGGTCACGGCGAGCCTCGCCCAGCCGTGCAGCTCGCGGGTCAGCGACGCGCCCGCCGACAGCAGCTGCGCGGCCCGGTCGGTCTCGTGCAGCACCAGCGCGCGCAGCGCGGGCGTCGCCGCGAGACGGTCGAGGTCGGACTCGAGCACACCCCACGCACGCAGGTCCTCCTGCGGCAGGTAGACCCGGCCCGCCCGGCGGTCCTCGCCCACGTCCTGCCAGTGCTCGAGCAGCTGGAGGGCCGTGCACACGCGGTCGGAGCGCTCGACGCGCGAGGGCGTCGACTCCCCGAACAGCGCCAGCACCAGGCGTCCGACGGGAGCGGCGGACAGGGCGCAGTAGCCGAGCAGGTCGTCCCACGTCTCGTAGGTGCCGACGCGCTGGTCCATGAGGTTGGCGGCGACGAGGTCCTGGAAGGGCTGCTCCGGCAGCCGGCGCCGGCGCGCGGTGGGCACGAGCCCGACCAGCGCGGGATGGCCGGGCCGCGCGGTCCACACCCGGTGCAGGTCCGCGGAGAACTCCTGCAGCAGCGCGGTGCGGTCGCCCTCGGCGGAGTCGCCCAGCTCGTCGATCGTGCGCACCACGTCGTAGACGGCCAGCAGGTCGGTCCGGGTCGCGGCAGGCAGCACGCGCAGGGCGACGGGGAAGTTCTCGCCCGCCGCGGCTGCCGGGTGGAGCTCGGCCGTGGAGTGCACGGACCCATCCTTCGAGCAGCGGCGCGCGGGCGTCTGCACCCCAGGAGCACAATAAGTCGCTGGGAATTGTCACGGCCGTACAAGATGCTTCGTCCTACGGACGCGTCGAGAGGAGCCGGTGTGGCGGGCAGCGAGCGCACGGTACGCCTGCCCTCCAGCCGTGCGCCGGACGACGGTCGCGACCGCCTGCTGGGGGCGCTCGTGGCCGGCCTCCCGCCGCTGCTGGGCGAGCTCGCCGAGACGCTCGCCGACGTGCTGCCCGACTACTCGGCCTTCGTGCGCGACAACCTCGACGAGGTCACCAGCACTGGCCGGCTGGGCATCGAGCGCCTGGTCGAGCTGGCTCGCGAGATCGCCGCCACGGGCACCGGACCGCTCCCGCGCTCGGACGAGCCGGAGGTGCAGCACGCGGTCTTCGAGGAGATCGGGCGCGCCCAGTGGCGCGAGGGCCGGGAGCTGCGCTCGTTGCTGGCGGCCTACCAGGTGGGGTCGCGCCTGGCCTGGCGGCACATCTCGCGGACGGCCCTCGGCGCCGGGGTGGACGCGGGCGGTCTGGCGGCGCTGGCCGAGGCGCTGTTCCTGCTCGTCGACCAGCTGTCCTCGGCGTCGGCCGAGGGGTTCCTCCAGGAGCAGACCGATGCCGCCGGTGCCCGGGCGCGGATGCGCGACGAGCTCGTGGAGCTGCTGCTCTCGGACCGCTCCGACACCGGTGCCGTCGCCGCCGCGGCGGCGCGCGCGGGCTGGCGGCTGCCGGTGAAGGCAGCCGTGGTCTTCCTCGACCCGACCCTGCCGGCGGCCGAGCGCATCGTCTCCCGGCTCGAGCCCTCGATGCTCCCGGTGCGGCGGCTGCGGATGCTCGGCGCGATCGTCCCCGACCCGCCCGAGCAGGGTCGGCGCGAACGGCTGGCGACGCGGCTGCAGGGCGCCGGCGCCGTGATCGGGCCGCTCGTGCCGGTCAAGGACCTGCCGGCCAGCCTCCACGTCGCCGAGGCCGCGGCGCTGCTGCGCCGCAGCGGCGTGCTGCGCGAGGATCCGCTCTTCGTCGACGAGCACCTCGACGCGATCATCGTCTGGCGCGACCCCGCGCTGCTCGCGGCCCTGCGCGAGCAGGTGCTGCGCCCGCTCGACGGGCTCGCCCCGGCGACGCGCGAGCGGCTGGTCCAGACGCTCGCCTCCTGGCTGCTGCACCTCGGCGACCGGCAGGCTGTCGCCTCGGAGCTCCACGTGCACCCGCAGACGGTCCGCTACCGCATGGGCCAGCTCCACGACCGCTTCGGCGACTCGCTCCAGGACCCCGCCGTGCGCGCCCGGCTGGTGCTGGCGCTCGCCTGGTCGCCCTCGGCCTGAGCCGCCAGCTCGTCGAGCACCGCCGCGACACCCGCGGCCAGCGCACCGGCGTCCACAGCTCCCGGGTCGGTGCCCACCCCGATGCAGAAGTCGCCGTCCCAGCCCAGGGCGCCGACTCCCACGGCGGTGCCGGGCGCCAGCGGCACGAGCGGGAACGCGGCCAGCAGCGGCGCACCGGCCAGCGCCAGGCGCTCGTCGGCACCAGGCATGTTCGAGACCACCGCCTGCAGGAAGCCCGGCCCGTAGACCGCCCGCGCGAACGCGGCGTGCGCCCGCGCCGGGAGCAGCGCGCCGACGCGCTGCTGGACGAACCGCGACGCCAGCGCGCGCGTGGGCGTGCGCAGCCGACCCGTACGCGCCGCGACCTGCCGCAGCCGGTGGTCCTCGGGCTGCGGACCCAGCGGCACGTCGACCATGACCGCCGAGGTGGCGTTGCCCTCGGCGCCCGGCCGCCGGACCATCAGCGGCACCGCTGCGCGCAGCTCGCCGACTTCCCCGACGCCCGCCCGCGACAGCCCGCCGGCGACCGCGCTGAGCAGCACGTCGGTCACCCGAGCGCCGTGGGCGCGGGCGGTGCGGCGCACCTGCTCCATGGGCACGACGACGGTGGCGAACGCACGCGACGGCCCGCCCCCCGGCAGCTGCAGCCGCGGGCGCCCGTCGGTCGCCAGCTGCGCCAGCCCGACGACCGTCGCACCCGCCCGCGCGAGCATCCCGGGCCGCCGGTCGCGGCCCGGCGCGGCGGCCGGCCCGGGTGGAGGCTCGAGCAGCAGCCGCGCCTGCGCGACCACGCCGATGCCGTCGGCGACGACGTGGTGGACGAGCAGCACGAGCGCCGCCCGGTCGGGCGCCAGGCCGTGCACGAGGACGACGCGCCAGAGCGGCCGGTCGCGCGGGAGCGCCGAGCCGGCCAGCTCGCCGACCAGGTCGAGGAAGCCCTGCTCACCCTCGACCGTGCGCAGCTCGACGTGCCGGTCGAGCTCGAGCGTCGCGTCCTCGACCCAGCGCGGCCGCCGCCAGGCCGAGTCGGTCGTCAGGCGCTGGCGGAAGCGCGGGAGCGCAGGCAGCGCGGACCGCACGACGCCGCGCACCTGCTCGAGCGTCGGGGCCGGTCGCTCGGAGGTGTCGAGCAGGACCACCCCTCCCACGTGCTGGGGCGCCGCGGGCGTCTCCACCCGCAGGAAGAACAGGTCGGGCGCGGCCACCCGGTCCGGTGCCGTCAGCGAGGTCGAGAGCCACACCAGCACCGCGCCCGCCACCGCGTCGAGCAGGAAGTGGTTGCCGGTGGCGAGGATGACGAACAGCGTCAGCAGCACGTGCAGGGCGCTGAGCACCTGCGTGCGCCGGCCGCCGGCGATGAGCGCGAGCACCGCGCTCACCCACATCGCCCACGCCAGGTGCAGCGAGGGCATGGCCGCCAGCTCGTTGGCGTGGCTCACCAGCGGCGACCCCCACGACCCCCACGTGCGGCCGAGCCGCACGGTGTCGACGATGCCGCTGCCCGGCAGCAGGCGCGGTGGCATGAGCGGCCACAGCGCGAAGCAGGCCACGCCCAGCAGGTTGAGGACCACGAACGACGTGCGGGCCCAGCGGTAGGTCTCGGGCCGGCGCCACCAGAGCCAGAACAGCAGGGCGAAGCTGCTGATGACGTACGTGGTGGCGTACTCGTAGTTCGCCAGCACCCGCAGGGTGGAGTGCGGCGCCAGCCAGGAGTTGAGCGCGCGCTCCGGGTCGAGGTGGAGGGCGTGCTCCAGGCGCCGCAGGCGGTGGGCGTGGTCCTCGGCGGTCTGCCGGCGACCCGACCAGTCCAGCCCCGAGACGACGCTGTAGACGGCGAAGACCGCGAGCCCCAGCGCCAGCTCGCGCCGCCACGGCGGCCGCGTCACCGGCGCCATCTGCTGCACGCTGCCCAGGCGACGAGCAGGCAGAGCACGCCGACGATCCCGTCGACCCAGTAGTGGTTGCCGGTGACGACCACGACCCACGTGGTCGCCACCGGGTCGAGCAGCATCAGCCACCGCCACCGCGAGCGTGCCGCCCAGATGACGGTGCCGGCGAACAGGAACGCCCAGGCCACGTGCATCGAGGGCATCGCGGCGTACTGGTTGAGCAGCCCGTGGTTGTGCGGGTCGGCGCCGTAGACCGACTGGCCGAAGCGCACGCCGGTGTCGACGATGCCGAAGTCCGGCCGCATCCGCGGCGGCATCAGGGGATAGACGACGTGCCCGACGAGCGCGAGGGCCGTGGTCGCGACCAGCACCCGCCGGAACGCGTCGTACTTCTCCGGACGCACCAGCAGCAGGTAGAGGCTGACCAGGCCGAGGGTGACGAAGTGCTCGAACTCGTAGTACACGTTCGCGACCCTGACGAGGTCCTCGGAGTGCAGGGCGAAGCGCTGGAGCGCCGCCTCGCTGGGCAGGTGGAGGCGGCGCTCCAGCGACCAGACGTCGCTGGCGTGGCCGGGGGCGCCGGTGGTGTGCCGGCCGGCGAGCCCCCGGCCGACGCTGTAGACGAGCCACAGACCACCGAGCACCACCAGCTCGTGGAGCAGCCGGACGGCCGGGCGACGCTGCTCGGTCCGCATCCGGCCGGGCCGTCAGCCGGCGAGAGCCGCGGAGACCACCTCGCGCGCCTCGTCCTGGATGCGGGCCAGGTGCTCGGGGCCCTGGAAGCTCTCCGCGTAGATCTTGTAGACGTCCTCGGTGCCCGACGGCCGGGCGGCGAACCACCCGGACTGCGTGGTCACCTTGAGCCCGCCGATGGCGGCGTCGTTGCCCGGCGCCTTCGTGAGCTTGGCCGTGATCGGCTCGCCCGCGAGCTCGGTGGCCGTGACCTGCTCCGGCGAGAGCTTGGCGAGGCGGGCCTTCTGCTCGCGGTCGGCGGGGGCGTCGACGCGGGCGTAGGCAGGGCTGCCGTACTGCTCGGTCAGGCGGGCGTAGTGCTGGCTGGGCGTCTTCCCCGTGACCGCGAGGATCTCCGACGCCAGCAGGGCCAGCAGGATCCCGTCCTTGTCCGTCGACCACACGCGGCCGTCGCGGCGCAGGAACGAGGCGCCCGCCGACTCCTCGCCGCCGAAGGCGACCGACTGGTCGAACAGCCCGGGCACGAACCACTTGAAGCCGACCGGCACCTCCACCAGCCGGCGGCCGAGGCCCTCGGCCACCCGGTCGATCATGCTGGAGCTGACGAGGGTCTTGCCGACGCCGGCCTGCGCGGGCCACTGGTCGCGGTGGGAGTAGAGGTACTCGATCGCGACGGCGAGGTAGTGGTTCGGGTTCATCAGCCCGGCGTCCGGGGTCACGATGCCGTGCCGGTCGGCGTCGGCGTCGTTGCCGGTCGCGATGTCGAACTGGTCGCGCTTGCCGATGAGCGAGGCCATCGCCGAGGGCGACGAGCAGTCCATGCGGATCTTGCCGTCCCAGTCGAGCGTCATGAAGCGCCACGTGGGGTCGACCAGCGGGTTGACGACCGTCAGGTCGAGCGAGTGGCGCTCGGCGACGGCCGCCCAGTAGTCGACGCTGGCGCCGCCGAGCGGGTCGGCACCGATGCGTACGCCGGCGCTGCGGATGGCGTCGATGTCGAGCACGCCGGGCAGGTCGTCGACGTAGGTCGCCATGAAGTCGTACGTGCCGGTGGTCTCCGCGGCGCGCGCCGTGGCGTAGGTCACCCGCTGGACGCCCTGGAGCCCGGCGCGCAGCAGCTCGTTGGCGCGGTCCTGGATCCAGCCGGTGATCTCGCTGCCGGCCGGGCCGCCGTCCGGAGGGTTGTACTTGAAGCCGCCGTCGGCCGGCGGGTTGTGAGACGGGGTCACGACGACGCCGTCGGCGCGGTGGGCCGGCCCGCTCTCGTTGTGCCGCAGGATCGCGTGGGAGACCGCCGGCGTGGGGGTGTAGCGGTCGGTGGGGTCGACGAGCACCGTCACGCCGTTGGCCGCGAAGACCTCGAGGGCGGTGACGAACGCCGGCTCCGACAGTGCGTGGGTGTCCTTGCCGAGGAAGAGCGGGCCGTCGATGCCCTGGCCCGCGCGGTACTCCGCGATCGCCTGGCTGGTCGCCGCGATGTGGTCCTCGTTGAACGCCGTGTTCAGCGCCGACCCCCGGTGGCCCGACGTGCCGAAGGCGACGCGCTGCCCCGCATCGCTGGGGTCGGGGTGTCCCGCGTAGTAGGCGGTCACCAGCTTGGCGACGTCGACCAGGTCCTCGGGCTGCGCCGGCGTTCCGGCCCGCTCGTGCGTCGGCATGTGTCCTCCACGGTTCGCGACTGCTCTGCATCCTGCTGCACCTGCCTGCCCACGTCGACAACGGGTCACGCGGGTCGCCCGCACCTGCACGGGGCAGGAGGGGGGTGAACGTCCCCGAGGGAAGAGGCTCGTCATGCCCATGCTCATCCGCCGTCTGCTGCGCAGCCGTCTGCTGCTGGCCGTCGCGCTGCCGCTGGCCGCCCGTGGCGCCGCTGCTGCCGGCCACCGGCTCGAGTCGACCCGTGGCCCGAGCAGCACCAGCCGCGCGCTGCTGCAGACCTCCCAGTTCCTCGCGCCCCGGCGCCGTCCCCGCGGCCTGCTCGGCCGCGTGCTGGGGAGGTAGCGCGTGCGTGCGGTCGTCCACACCGAGACCGGGCCGTCCTCGGTCCTGCACGTCGTCGAGCGCGAGGTCCCTGAGCCGGGGCCGGGGGAGGTGCGCGTACGCGTCGAGCGCTCGGGCGTCAACCCCACCGACTGGAAGTCGCGCGAGGGCAACGGCCCCGGGCAGCCGCTGAAGTTCCCGCAGGTCGTCCCCAACCAGGACGGCGCCGGCGTGGTCGACGCGGTCGGGCCCGGTGCCTCGCTTCCGGTCGGCGCGCGGGTCTGGCTCTGGCAGGCCGCGTGGCAGCGGCCCGAGGGCACGGCGCAGGACCACGTCGTGCTGCCCGAGCACCTGGCCGTCCCGCTGCCGGAGTCGGCGAGCGCCGACCTCGGCGCGAGCCTCGGCATCCCCGCCATGACCGCGCACCGGGCGCTCACGCTGGCCGACGGCTTCCCCGCCGTCCTGTCGCCCGGCTCCCTGGACGGCCGCGCAGTGCTCGTCGCGGGCGGCGCCGGTGCGGTCGGCAACGCGGCGATCCAGCTCGCCCGCTGGGCGGGAGCGCACGTCATCACCACCGTCAGCTCACCGGAGAAGGCCGAGCTGGCGCGGGCGGCGGGCGCGCACGAGGTCGTCGACTACAAGCGCCAGGACGTCGCGGCCTCGGTGCGCGCCGTCGCTCCGGACGGCGTCGAGCTCGTCGTCGAGGTCGCTCCCGCGGCGAACGCCGAGATCGACGGCAAGGTGCTCGCCCGCGGCGGCACCGTGGCGATCTACGCCAACGACGGCGGCGACGACGTCGTGCTGCCGGTGCGCACGCTGCTGTCGTCCAACAGCCGCTGGCAGTTCGTGCTCGTCTACACGATCTCCGAGCAGGCCAAGCTCGACGCCGTGGCCGGCATCACGGCCGCGCTCGCCGACGGCGCCCTGGACGTCGGTGAGGCGCGCGGGCTGCCGCTGCACCACGTGCCCCTCGAGCAGACCGGCCGCGCGCACGACATGGTCCGCGACGCGGTGGTCGGCAAGGTGCTGGTCGACGTCAGCGGATGACGCCCGCGAGGTGCGCCATGGTGTCGAGCGCGTCGACGACGATGTCGGTCTCGAGCGCCACGAGCCTGCGGTGCACCGTCGCGTCGCCCAGCTCGGCCGCGAGGCGCAGCTGGGCGGCGCGCAGCGCGGGGTACGCGTGGCGCCGCGGCCGCCCGCGCAGCGCGTCGTCGAGCACCGCCCCTGCCCGCCGCAGCTCGGCGACGAAGGGTGCGACCTGGGGCAGCTCCTCGGCGTCCTGTCCGGGCAGCCGCGCGTGAAGGGAGAGCAGCGCCTGCGCGTCGCGCTGGGCGGCGGCGATGACGCCTTCGGCCAGTGCGATGTCGAGCAGGTCGCCCTCAGCCGCGCGCCGGGCGCGGGGCTCCACGGCGAAGCGCTGCACTGAGGCCTCCGCGCTGGCCCGCGCCCGTCGGGTGTCGGCCTGCGTGCGCGCCAGGCCGGCGCCGGTGCGGGCGGTCGCCGACGCGTACGCCTCGAGCACGTCGCTCGCGTAGGCCACCTGCGTGGTCACCAGCTCGGCCAGCCGCTCACGGACCCGGCCGGCCTCCCACGTGGGCCACGCGGCGTAGGCGACGAGGGCCAGCGTGCCGCCGATCGCCGTGTCGACGAGCCGGTCGAGCGCCGCCTGGCGACCCGGCAGGCCGACCAGGGCGAGCAGGAAGACCACGTAGCCCGTGAGGAACGTCGAGAAGATCGCCTGGTTGGCGCGGAAGATCAGGTAGCCGACGAACGCGCAGAGCGACACGAGCACGACGAGCGCCCCGGCGGCCGGTCTCAGCTCGGCCGCCACGACGGTCGCGACGAGGGCTCCCAGAGCCGTTCCGATGACGCGGGCGACGCCCCGGCTCATCGTCGAGGCGAAGTCGGGACGCAGGACGACGAGCGCGGTCAGCGCGACCCAGTAGCCGTGCGGCAGCGGGAAGGTGTGGAACAGCAGCGACGCGACCAGCACGACCGCGGCGAGCCGCAGGGCGTGGCGCATCGTCTCGGAGCGCAGGTCCCACGACGCGCGCAGCGCCAGCATCGGCTCCGCCAGCGGCGGCAGCAGGTGCGGCTCGCTGATCTCGAACAGCTGCGACGACCCTGCCCGTGGCGCGTCGGGCCCGTTGCGGCTCGCCAACCCGCTCGCCACGCGCGCCGCCGAGCGCAGCTGCCCGCGCAGCGCCTCGATGCTGGCGACCACCGAGGGCCGCAGTCCGTCGGTCGCGCTGGCCTCGGCGCCGGCGGGCTGCGCCTCGTGCGGGAACCACGGAAGCAGCTCGTCGGCGACGCCGCCGAGGTCGACGGCCAGCTGGCCGAGGGCGGCGTCGATGCTGCGTACGTCGTCGTCCCTCCGCCTCCCGAGCGCGCGGGCACGGGCGTGCGTGAGCGCTGACAGCTCGAGCCGCACGCGGCCGGCGATGTCCACCAGCGCGCGGAACCCCGCGCGCGGACCGTCGCGGCCGAACGGGTTGGGGTCGCCGAGCACGGCCGCTGCGGCGCTCAGCTCGTCGGCCCGCGGGGGCGGCACGTCACCGGGTGCGCCCACCGCCTGGCCCGCGTAGTCGGCGAGCGCGCGGTAGACGGCTGCGACGGCGCGCCGCTCGGCGGCGTAGGAGCGCAGCGGCCACACCGCGACGACGAGGGCGGTCTGCAGGAGGCCGCCGGCGAGCACGAGCAGCGAGCGCGTCACGGCCTCGCGCGCGGTCATGGCGAAGTCGCCGGCGATGAGCAGGGCGACCGCCGCCTGCAGCCCGACGACCGTGCCCGGCGGGCCGAACGCCGTGGCCATGCCGGCCGCGAACGCCCACACCGCGACGGTGCCGACCGCGAGCGGCTCCCACCGCACGACGAAGGCGCCGACCAGGGTCGAGAGCGCCATCGCGATGCTCGTGGCGACCGTCGCCTGCACCCGGCTGCGGTAGGCGCCCTGGATCGAGGCGATGCCGACCGAGAACGCCCCGGCTGCCGCGGCCACCGCGGACGCCGGCGACCCGGCTGCCACGCCCACGACGAGCACGACCGCCACGCCGACGGCCGCCCGCACTGCCGCGCCCGGGAGCAGCAGCGAGCGGTCGACCGCCGCCAGCTGGCGCACGAGCGATCGCACGGTGCCCGTCGCCATGGCGCAGAGTCTGCCGCAGCGCTGCCCCGGGCGACGGTCGGCGGGTGGCAGGGTGTCGCCATGGACTTCGAGCAGGTGCTCGACGAGCTCTTCACCGAGCCGCCCGAGGGGTTCGTCAAGCGCCGCGACGAGCACGCCCGCGCCGCCAAGGGCTCCGGCGACGCTGCTCTGGCCAAGCGGATCTCGGCGCTGCACCGCCCCACGGTGTCGGCCTGGCTCGTCAACCGCCTGGTGCGCGAGGACCGCCCCGCGGTCGCGCAGCTGCTCGCCCTCGGGGCCCAGCTGCGCAAGGCGAGCACCTCGCTCGACGCCGACTCGCTGCGCGCCTTCTCGCGCGAGCGGCACACCGTCGTCGCCGCGCTGGGCCGGCAGGCTGCGCACAGCGGCCAGGCGGCTGGCGGGCGGGTGACCGCCGACGCGGTCCGCGAGCTCGAGCAGACGCTCGAGGCGGCGTTGTCCGACGAGGACGCTGCCGCGCAGGTGCTCGCCGGCACGCTGGTGAAGCCGCTGGAGTACGCGGGGTTCGGGCCGGCGCTAGGGGCTGCTGGAGGTGGCGCGGCCCCCGTCGGGGGTGGGGCTGCGAGGGTGCCGGCGGGTGAGGGGGCTGGCGGCGAGGCAGGGGAGGGAAAGGGCGCCGCAGGCGAGGCGGCGGCGGGCGGGACGGCCGCGCGTCGGGAGGCCGAGCGCGCCGAGGCGGCCGAGCGCAAGGAGGCCGAGCGCAAGGAGGCTGAGCGTCGTCGCCGTGAGGCGGTGGCCAAGGCGGAGGAGGACCTGCGCGCGACCCGGGAGGCTCACCGCGTGCGGGTGACGGAGGCGGACGAGGCGCGCGCGGAGCTCGAGCGGGTGAGGGCGGCTCTCGGCGAGGCGGAGGAGCGGGACGCTCAGGCCCAGGCCGCCGCCGAGGCAGCCGCGCAGGAGGTCATCGCTGCCGAGGCCGCCCTCACCGAGGCGCGCGCGTCCGCCGGCTGAGCGCGGGCGTCACGCGCTCCGCCACCCTCGCCCTGACCGGCTACACGGTGGGTTGGGGTGGGACGGGGATGGTGTAGGTGCGGCCGAGTGGTGTGCGGTGGGCGATGGCTCCGTCGGGGGTGGTCCAGGTGCGCCAGCCGTGCCAGGTCTTGAGGTTGTGGTGGCGTCGGCAGCGCGGTCCGAGGTTGATGGTGGTGGTGGGGCCGCCGCGGGCGGGGTCCTGGTGGTTGAACGGTCTTGTGTGGTCCAGGTCGGCGGTCTCGGCGGGTGCGGAGCAGCCGGGGTGTCGGCAGGTCTGGTCGCGGGCGACGACGAAGGCGCGGGTCCGCCCGCTGGGGGTGTAGCGGTGCGGGGTCGCGTCGAGCAGCTGCCCGGTGGCCGGGTCGGTGACGAACCGGGCCCAGGTGCCGTCCGCGGCCAGCGCGCGCGCCATGCCGGCCGGGATCGGGCCGTAGCCGGCGAGCTCACCGGGGTGCTGCGTGAGGCCGAGCAGGGTGTCGGCGCTGATCGTGACCCGCACCAGCGGGCGGGCCGGCTCCGCGGCCAGCACCCCGGGGATGAGTTCGGGGTGGGCGGCGAGCGCGGCGGCGAGCGCGACGAGCGCGTCGGCGCGCTCAGCCGCACCCACCCGCCTGCGTGACCCCGACCGACCCGCGCCCGCTCCGACACCGCCGGCGGTGTCGCCGTCCCGGCTGGTGGTGGCGTCGTTCTCGGTGGTGCTGGTGGTGGCGCGTAGGGCGGTGGCCAGGGTGTCGAGGGCGCCGAGGACGGTCTGCCCGGCCGGGGCGGGCAGCACCGCGGTGATCATCACCAGGGCGTCGGGGAGCGGGACCATCCGCACCCCGACCGACTCGGCCGCGGCGGTGTGGCGGGCGGCGTGCCCGGCCGGGTCGACCCGGGCGACCGCCCGCACCAGCGAGCGCCGCAGCTGCGCCGGGGTCTGCTCCGGCGCGGCGGCAAGTACCCGCGCCTCGACCGCCGCGAGGTGCGCGGGGTCGGTCAGCGGCGCGCACACCTCGACCACCGCCTGGGCGTGCGCCCAGGTCAGCAGGCCGCGTTCGAGCAGCCACCGGGTGCCCGGGTGCGCGGCGTGCAGGCGGGCGCCGCGCTCGAGGCGGGCGTCGATCGAGCGCGGGGAGATCCGCAGCGCGGCGGCGAGCTCACCGGCGGCGGCTTCCGCGCCGGACCAGCGCGGCACCCCCACCGGGTCCGGCGCCGGCATCGAGACCATCAGCGCCCGGGCGCGCTGCACCGCGGTCTCCCGCTGCGCGCACGCCCACGCCGCGACCCGGTCCCACGCCTGCGCGACCCCCACGCTCAGCTCGGCCTCGTCGAGCGCCCGGGACTCGCACCGCGGGCCGCCCGGGTCGATCCACCACACCTCGGCGGCCGGGTCCCGCGGGTCGTCCAGCGTGCACAACGCCGCGACCAGCCCCGGCGAGGGCGCCACCCCGGCCAGCGCCTCGCCCGACACCCGGCCCGGGCCCGCCAGCTGCAGCAAAAGCTCATCGCCCGGCGCCCAGCCCACCCGCCCCGGCTCCTCCGGGAACGAGCCCTCCGGGATCGACGACTCGGGGGTCCACTGCTCGTCGGCCCAGCGCGGGTCCGACCAGTCGACCCACTCCACGAGCTCCGGGTCCACCAGCTCCCCTAACCACGTCGCGTCCGGCGGCGGCATCAGGTCGACCAGAGAAGGCCCCGCACCTCGCTCCACCGCCACCACCCCACCCGCCGTTCGAACGTGTGTTCGAATGCTACCGGAGGGTCGAGGCAGCCGCAAGACCCGAACGGTCGACCGCGCGGGCAAAGCAGCAGCGGGCGGCCACGGCGTACCGCGTGTCAGCGCTCCTGCGGGTAGACCAGCCCGATCTGGCTGCGCACCTCGTCGAGCGTCCGCATGATCGCGACGGTCTCGTCGAGAGGCAGCAGCTCGCTCTCCGGCGCGCCGGACGCCAGGCACCGACCGACCTCGGCCGCCTGGTGGCGCAGCCCGTGGCCCTCGTGCGGCTGGTCGTAGCGCTCGAGCACCTCGCCGTCGCGCGAGGTCACGCGGAAGGAGGTGGGGGTGTACCACGTACGGTCGATCTCGATCCGCGCCTCGGTGCCGTTGACCGCCGCGACGTTGGCCGTGGCGGCCGAGAGCGTCGTGCTGACCAGCGCCGACGCCCCGCCGGCGTGCTCGAGCAGGATCGAGGTGTTGGCGTCGACGCCGGTGAAGGCCTCCGACGACCGCGCGGTGACCCGCGAGGGGGTGCCGAGCACGAACGACGCGAACGACACGGGGTAGATGCCGAGGTCGAGCAGCGCTCCGCCGCCCAGCTCAGGGGCGAACAGCCGGTGCGAGGCGTCCTCCTCGAACCACTGGCCGTGGTCGGCCGTGACGGTCACGACGTCGCCGAGGGAGCCGGAGGCGAGGATCTCGCGCACCCGGCCCATGTGGGGCAGGAAGCGGGTCCACATCGCCTCCATGAGGAACTGGCCGCGCGAGCGCGCGAGGTCGACGAGCTCCTGCGCCTCGGCGGCGTTGAGGGTGAAGGGCTTCTCGACCAGCACCGCCTTGCCGGCCTCGAGGGCCAGGCGCGCGGCGTCGGCGTGGCCGGGGTGCGGGGTCGCGACGTAGACCGCGTCGACGGCGTCGTCGCTCACGAGGGCGTCGTAGCTCGCGTGCCGGTGGGCGTCTGCGACGCGGGTGCCGGTGGACTCCTCGAGGAAGGCCGCGAACGAGTCGGCACCCTCGGACGAGCGCGACCCGACCGCGCCGACCACCGCGTCCGGCAGCAGGGCCAGGTCCTTCGCGAAGGCGCGGGCGATGCCGCCCGTGCCGACGATGCCCCAGCGCACCCCTTCGCCGCTGTCCACCACGTGTGCCTCCTGCTGTGCCGTCGGTAGACCCGGGCAACCGGCACCGGGGTGCGTCGCAGCCTACGGCGCTCGACCCGCCACGAGGAGGGGTACCTCGCAGAGGCACCTAGACTCGAGAGCGAGATGGCGAGCGTCCACGAGAACCCGGTCTCCGACCTGCAGACCCGGGTACGCGGCTTGGCCACCCGCGACGCCCGTCGCCTGCAGCGCCGGCTCGACGGTGCACGCCGCGTGCGCGACGCGGCGCGGCGTACCGGTGCGCTCGACGAGGTCGCGAAGGCCGTCGCGAGCGCCGAGCAGCGGCTCGCGGACCGCGCCGCGACCGTACCCGTCGTCCGCTACCCCGACCTCCCGGTCAGCCAGCGCCGCGACGACATCCTCGCCGCCATCCGCGACAACCAGGTCGTGATCGTCGCCGGCGAGACCGGCTCCGGCAAGACGACCCAGCTGCCCAAGATGTGCCTCGAGCTCGGCAGAGGAGTGCGCGGCACCATCGGCCACACCCAACCCCGCCGCATCGCGGCGCGGGCGGTCGCCGAGCGCATCGCCGAGGAGCTCGGCCAGGAGCTGGGGGAGTCGATCGGCTTCAAGGTCCGCTTCACCGACCGCGGCGGCAGCGACTCGCTGGTCAAGGTGATGACCGACGGCATCCTGCTGGCGGAGCTGCAGAACGACCGCGACCTGCTCGCCTACGACACGATCATCATCGACGAGGCGCACGAGCGCAGCCTCAACATCGACTTCCTGCTGGGCTACCTCAAGCAGCTGCTGCCGCGCCGGCCCGACCTCAAGGTCGTCGTCACCTCGGCGACGATCGACACCGAGCGCTTCTCGCAGCACTTCGACGGCGCGCCCGTCGTCGAGGTCTCGGGCCGCACCTTCCCGGTCGAGACGCGCTACCGCCCGCTCGTGGAGTCGGCCGACGACGACGACGCCGAGGGGACCGAGCCGCGCGACCTGATGACGGCCATCGGCGACGCCGTGCAGGAGCTCAGCGCCGAAGGCCCGGGCGACATCCTGGTCTTCCTCAGCGGCGAGCGCGAGATCCGCGACGCTGCAGACGCTCTCGGCAAGCTCGACCTCCGCTTCACCGAGATCCTCCCGCTCTACGCGCGGCTGTCCGCCGCCGAGCAGCACCGCGTCTTCTCCTCGCACACCGGCCGTCGCGTCGTGCTGGCGACCAACGTCGCTGAGACCTCGCTGACGGTGCCTGGCATCCGCTACGTCGTCGACCCCGGCACCGCGCGCATCTCGCGCTACAGCTCGCGGCTCAAGGTGCAGCGACTGCCGATCGAACCGGTGTCGCAGGCGTCGGCCAACCAGCGCAAGGGCCGCTGCGGCCGCGTCGAGGCCGGCGTCTGCATCCGGCTCTACTCCGAGGCCGACTTCGACTCGCGCCCCGAGTTCACCGACCCCGAGATCCTGCGCACCAACCTCGCCTCGGTCATCCTGCAGATGACGGCGCTGGGCCTGGGCGAGATCGAGCGGTTCCCGTTCGTCGAGCCGCCCGACAGCCGACAGGTGCGCGACGGTGTCGCCCTGCTCGAGGAGCTCGGTGCGCTCGGGCCCGGGGAGGGCTCGAACCGTACGCTGACCGACGTCGGCCGCCGCCTCGCGGCGCTGCCGCTCGACCCGCGCCTCGGGCGCATGGTGCTGGAGGCCGAGCGCAACGGCTGCCTGCGCGAGGTCATGGTCGTCACGGCCGCGCTCTCGATCCAGGACCCGCGCGAACGCCCTGTCGACAAGCAGCAGGCCGCCGACGAGAAGCACGCGCGCTTCGCCGACAAGGAGTCGGACTTCGCCTCGATCCTGCGGCTCTGGGACTACGTGCAGGAGCAGCAGGACGCCCTGTCGTCCAGCGCTTTCCGGCGCCTGTGCCGAAGCGAGTTCCTCAACTACCTGCGGGTGCGCGAGTGGCAGGACGTCTTCTCCCAGCTGCGCCAGACCGCGCGCTCGATCGGGCTCGCCCGCAACGAGGAGCCGGCCGACCCGCAGCGCGTGCACCTCAGCCTGCTCGCCGGGCTGCTCTCGCACCTCGGACTCCGCGACGCGTCGACGCGCGACTACCAGGGCGCGCGCGGCGCGCGCTTCGCGCTGTGGCCGGGCTCGGCGCTGGCGCGCAAGCAGCCGCAGTGGGTGATGGCCGCCGAGCTGGTCGAGACCTCGCGGCTGTTCGGGCGCGTGGCGGCCAAGATCGAGCCCGAGTGGGCCGAGAAGCTCGCCGAGCACCTCGTCAAGCGCACCTACAGCGAGCCGCACTGGTCGAAGGACCGCGCCGCGGTGATGGCCTACGAGCGCGTGCTGCTCTACGGCCTGCCGCTGGTCGCGCAGCGCCGCGTCGGCTACTCGAAGGTCGACCCGCAGCTGTGCCGAGAGATGTTCATCCGGCACGCGCTCGTCGAGGGCGACTGGCGCACGCACCACGCGTTCTTCGAGCACAACCGCAGCCTCCTGGCCGAGGCGGGGGAGCTCGAGCACCGCGTACGCCGTCGTGGCCTCGTCGTCAGCGACGACGAGCTCTTCGACTTCTACGACACGCGCGTCGGCAAGGACGTCGTGTCCGGCAGGCACTTCGACTCGTGGTGGAAGAAGACCAAGCGGGACCAGCCCGACCTGCTGACCTTCACCCCCGAGATGCTCGTGAGCGCACCCGAGGGCACCGACGTCGGCGCCGACTACCCCGACGCGTGGCGGCAGGGCGACCTCGTCTTCCCGCTGACCTACTCGTTCGAGCCGGGCACCGCCGACGACGGCGTCACCGCGCAGATCCCGATCGCCGCCCTCAACCGCGTGCGGGCCGACGACTTCGACTGGCAGGTTCCGGGTCTGCGCGAGCAGGTCGTGACCGAGCTGATCCGCTCGCTGCCCAAGGCGATCCGCCGCAGCTTCGTGCCCGCCCCCAACTACGCCGCTGCTGTGCTGCCCCGGATGGTCCCGCGCAAGGAGCCGCTGCTCGACGCGCTCGAGCGCGAGCTCGAGAGCATGGCCGGCGTGCCGCTCGACCGCGGCGACTGGGACCTCTCGAAGCTCCCCGGCCACCTCCGGATGACCTTCGTCGTCGTCGACGACAAGGGCAAGAAGCTCGGTGAGGGCAAGGACCTCGCTGCCCTGAGGGCGAAGCTCGCGCCGTCGGTGCAGGCGACCCTGTCACGCGCCGGGAGCGACCTCGAGCGCAGCGGTCTCACCGACTGGCCAGGAGGGGTAATACCAGGCAAGACCACTGAGGTGCTCGGCGGTCTCAAGGTCGAGGGCTTCCCCTCGCTCGTCGACGAGGGTGCCACCGTGGCGCTGCGGGTGCTCAGCTCCGCTCGAGAGCAGCACGACGCGATGCCCCTGGGCACGCGCCGGCTCCTCCTGCTCAGCATCCCCTCGCCGGTCAAGCCGGTCGTGTCCGGGCTGTCCAACTCCAGCAAGCTGGTGCTCGCGCGCTCGCCGCACGGCAGCGTGGCCGCCCTGCTCGACGACTGCACCGTCGCGTCGGTCGACGAGCTCGTGCGCCGCCACGGCGGTCCGGCGTGGGACGAGCCGGCCTTCCGCCGCCTGCGCGACGCCGTGCGCGCCGACCTCGCCGACACCGTTCTGCGCGCCCTGGGCGACGTCGAGCAGGCGCTCGACGCAGTGCGCGAGGCGGAGTCGCGCCTGCGGCGCATCACGAGCGTCGCCCTGCTGCCGGCGCTCTCCGACGTGCAGCGCCAGCTCTCCGATCTCGTCTTCAACGGGTTCGTGACCGCCACCGGGCTCTCCCAGCTGCCGCACCTGCCGCGCTACCTGCGGGCCGTCACCCGCCGTCTGGAGCGGTTGCCCGACGACCCGCGCGCCGACGCCGTACGTATGGCGCAGGTCGCCCGCGCCCGCCAGCTCTACGACGACCGCGTCGCCAAGCTGCCGCGCGAGCGGCACGGCGACCCCGACGTCGTCGCCGTGCGCTGGATGCTCGAGGAGCTCAGGGTCAGCCTGTTCGCCCAGCAGCTGGGCACACCGACCCCCGTGTCGGAGCAGCGCATCGCGAAGGCGGTCGCCGCACTGCGGCCGTCGAGTCCGCAGGGCTGATGCACCCCGAGGAAGCCGCTCGTGCCGTGGCGGCGGCCACCGCGACCGCTTCGCAGCTCGGCCTGCCGGTCACCGACACGGTGGTCCTCAACGACTCCGACAAGCTGACCGTGCGCCTCCTGCCGTGCGACGTGGTGGCGCGGATCGCGCCCGAGCGACGGCAGGCCGCGGCGCTGGAGGTGCAGGTCGCGCGCGGGCTCGCCCTGGCGGGTGCGCCGGTGGTGGCGCTCGACCCGCGCGTGGCGCCCGGCGTGCGGCTGCGGAACGGCTTCGTCATCACGCTGTGGACGTCCTACGACGCTGCGACAGGGAAGGCGCTGCCTCCCGGCGACTACGCGGATGCGCTCGCGAGGCTGCACGCCGGGTTCCGCAGACTCGACGTCGACGCGCCGCACGCGGTCCACCGGGTCGAGGATGCACTGCGCGTGCTCCAGGCTCCGGACCGGACGCGGGAGGTCCCTGCCGGTGACCGGGCCCTGCTCACCGAGGTCCTGGGCCGGGGTCGCCGCGTCCTCGACGAGCACAGCGGGCGGCAGCAGCTGCTGCACGGCGAGCCGCACCCCGGCAACGTCCTCGACACCTCTGACGGGCCGCTGTTCATCGACTTCGAGACGTGCTGCCGGGGGCCGGTCGAGCTCGACCTCGCCCACGCACCCGAGGCGGTCGCCGACCACTACCCGGGTGTCGACGAGACCCTGCTGCACGAGTGCCGGCTGCTCGTGCTGGCGATGATCACCGCGTGGCGCCTCGACCCCGCCGACCAGCTGCCGGACGGGCAGCGGCTGGCGGCGCAGTGGCTGGGGCAACTGCGCGCCCTGCTGTGACGCCCGCTCAGCTCCGCGGCGGCAGGCGCAGGGCGCTGAGCCCGCCGTCCACGGTGAGCACCGTGCCGGTCGTCGACCCCGAGAGCGGGCTCCCGAGGTAGGCGATCGCCGAAGCGACCTCGGCGGCAGTGACGAGCCGGCCCATCGGCTGGCGCGCCCGCAGCTGGGCGGCCGCGGCGGCCGGGTCGTCGGCTGCGTCGAGCAGCCGGCCCACCCATGGCGTGTCGGCGGTGCCGGGCGCCACGCAGTTGACCCGGATGCCCTCGGCGACGTGGTCGGCGGCCATCGCGAGCGTCAGCGCGAGGACCGCGCCCTTGCTCGCGCCGTAGAGCGCCCGCTGCGGCAGACCGACGCGGGCGACCACCGAGGAGGTGGCTACCACGGCGGCGGCCCGCGACCGGCGCAGGTGGGGCAGTGCCGCGGCGGTGACCCGGGCGATGCCGACGACGTTGACGTCGAGCACCCGGTGCCACTCGTCGTCGTCGTTGGCCGCGACGTCGCCCTGGGCGCCGATGCCCGCGTTGTTGATGCAGACGTCGAGACCACCGAGCTCGGCGACCACTCGGCCCACGGCAGCGTCCACCGAGGCTCGGTCGGTCACGTCGCACTCGACGCCCAGGTGGCGCGGCTCGGCCGTCGACAGGTCGCGGTCGAGCACGGCGACCCGTGCGCCGCGGTCGGCGAGCAGATCGGCGGTCGCCGCGCCGATACCACTGGCGCCACCAGTGACCACTGCTACCAGTCCCGCGTAGTCATCCATCGTGCCGCCTCCCGCTCAGAGCCTGGGGTCGATGTGGATCTTCGGTCCGCGCCCGGCAGCGGCAAGCCGCTGGCCGGCCAGCGCCGCGGCCGCGCCGTCGAGCCCCACCGTCGCCGCCACCAGCGGCCTCGGGTCGACCCGGCCGTCGGCGTAGTGCTCGATCGCGCCCTCGAAGCCGCCCGAGCCGCTCAGCACGCCGACCGTCGTCACGTCCTTGAGCACCATCGCGCGGGTGTCGACCAGCGACGGCCTCGACGCCAGCCCGATGCAGACGACCCGGCCGCCCGGCTCGACCAGCTCGAGCGCCCTGGCCGGCACCTCGGCACCGTTGCTCGCATCGAGCATCGCGTCGAAGGGCAGCGCGGGCAGCTCGTCGGCCGGCCAGGTGCCCGTGACGCCCAGGCCGCGGGCGAGCTCGAGCGACTCCGCCGTGACGCCCGCGACGTGCACCTCCATGCCGGAGGCCAGCGCGAACTGGGCGCAGAGCAGGCCGATCGTCCCCGGCCCCCAGACGAGCACCCGCCGGCCCCGCTCGGCTCCCGTCGCACGCACCGCGCGCACGGCGTTGGCGCCCGGCTCCACGAGCGCTCCAGCCGTCGCGTCGATGGCGGCGGGCAGCGTACGCAGCGCGCCCACCGGCATGAGCAGCTGCTCGGCGAGCGCGCCGTGCCAGCCGTGGCGGATGCCGACCTCGTAGCGGTCCTCGCACACGTGCTGGCGCCCGTCGAGGCAGCGGGAGCAGCGGCCGCACCCGAGCATCGTGTCGCCCGTGACGCGCCGGCCCAGCCACGCCTCGTCGTCCGAGGACCCGACCGCTGACACCACGCCGCACCACTCGTGGCCGGGACGCAGCGGGTAGGACGCCTGGCCCGAGTGCAGGTAGGTCATCTCGCCGGTCCACAGCTCGTGGTCGGTGCCGCACACGCCCACGCGCTCGACGTCGACGACGGCCTGACGCGGCCCGGCCGACGGCGGGTCGACGTCGACCACCTCCGCGGCGCGCGGGCCCGTCAGGACGAGCGCCCTCATGGCGCGGCGACCACCTGCTGGCGCTGGCTGCCGAGCACGGAGATGCCGAGCTCCATGACGTCGCCGGGGCGCAGGAACACCGGCGGCCGCTGGCCCATGCCGACACCGGGCGGGGTGCCGGTGTTGATGAGGTCGCCCGGCTCGAGCACCATGAACTGGCTCAGGTAGTGGACGATGAAGTGCGGGCCGAAGAGCATCGTCGCGGTCGACCCGGTCTGCCGGCGCACGCCGTTGACGTCGAGCCACATCGGCAGGTCTGCGAGGTCGGGCACCTCGTCGGGCGTCGCCAGCACCGGGCCGCACGGGTTGAACGTCTCGCAGGACTTGCCCTTGACCCACTGGCCGCCGCGCTCCATCTGGAAGGCGCGCTCGCTGACGTCGTTGACGGTGACGTAGCCCGCGATCGCAGCCGCGGCTGCGGCCTCGTCGGGCAGGTAGCGGCAGCGCTGCCCGATGACGATGCCGAGCTCGACCTCCCAGTCGGTCTTCTCGGAGCCGCGGGGGACGTGCACGTCGTCGTCGGGGCCGATGAGGGTGTTGGGCGACTTGGTGAAGACGATCGGCTCGGCCGGCACGGCCTGCCCGGTCTCCGCCGCGTGGTCGCTGTAGTTGAGCCCGATGCACAGGATCTGGTGCGGCCGGGCGATCGGCGCACCCACTCGCTGGCCCGCGACCGGGCGCTGCGTCCCCGCGGCGAGGAGGCGCTCCACGACCTCGGGCAGCCGGCTCATCCCGCCGCTCCCGAAGAAGCGCTCGTCGAAGTCGCCCACCTCGTCGGACACGTCGACGTAGGCGTCGTCGCCCACCCGGACGGCCGCCCGCTCCTCGCCGACGGGGCCGATGCGCATCAGGAACACGGGCGATCTCCTATCGTGGGCCTGCTACCGGAGCCGAGTGCTCCGCAGGCTAACGGAAGGCCCCGATGCCGCGGCACCTCGATCCACAGGACGCCCTCGTGGCGCGCCTGCGGGCCGCCGGGTGCGTGTTCGCCGAGGACGAGGCGGCGCTGCTCACCTCCGCCGCCCGCGACCGCGACCACCTCGACGCGCTGGTCGACGAGCGGGTGGCCGGACGCCCGCTCGAGCAGGTGCTCGGGTGGGTCGAGTTCTGCGGCCTGCGGCTCGCGGTCGCACCGGGAGTCTTCGTGCCGAGGCGGCGTACGGCGCTGCTCGTCGAGCGCGCGGCGGCTCTCGTGCCCGCCGGGGGAGTGCTGGTCGACCTCTGCTGCGGGTGCGGCGCGGTCGCCGCGGCGGTCACCGCACGCGTACCCGATCTCGAGGTCCACGCCGTCGACGTCGACCCGGTGGCCACCGCCTGCGCCGCCGCCAACCTGCTCGGTCCAGGCACTGTCCACACCGGAGACCTCTACGCACCACTTCCCGGCCGGCTGCGCGGCCGGGTCGACGTGGTCGTCTGCAACGCGCCGTACGTGCCCACCGCCGCCATCGAGCTGATGCCGCGCGAGGCGCGCGACCACGAGCCGCGGGTCGCGCTCGACGGCGGCCGCGACGGCGTCGACGTGCAGCGGCGGGTCGCCGCCGGCTCGCGCGACTGGCTCGTCCCTGGGGGCTCGCTGCTGGTCGAGACCGGCGAGGAGCAGGCGCCGCGTACGCTGCGCGCCTTCCGCGACGCCGGCCTGGTCGCGCACGTGGTGCGCTCCGAGGAGCTCGACGCGACGGTGGTCGTCGGCACCCCGCCTACAGCTCGCGGTACTGCATCGGGTTCTTGTGCCGGCTCCCCATGAGGTACCAGGACGTGGCGCCCACGTGCTGGGACTGGGCGTAGCTGAAGCCGAAGCCGGTGTCGAGCAGCGAGCTGGCGGCGACGATGCCACCGCTCACCGGCTGCCCACCGACGGTCTGCCCGCCCCCGAGCGTGGCCTGCACCCCGCGCACCTGCGCCAGCAGCGCCTGCGCCCTCGCGGAGTCGCCCTCCTGGTCCCGGTCCACCAGCGCACAGACCAGCTGGCCGGTCCCCTCGAGCCAGACTCCGTCAGGGTCGACCGGCAGGCCGTTGTAGGACGCGCCGGAGGTCTTGCTGACGTCGCTGAACGTGACGCCGGTGAACGTCGTGCCGGCAGGCAGCTGGCTGCCCGGTGAGGTCGGCGTGTCCGTCACGGCGAGGGTGGACCCCGCCCAGTCGAGGCTCGCGGCGAAGCGGTCGTCGCGCAGGGCCAGCCAGCTCCAGGTCTGCACGTCGAGCGGCTTCGGGCTCGGGTTGATCGCGATGCCGTCGTTGCTGCCGGTGTAGAAGAACCCGCCGCCCGGCTCCCACATCTCCTCGACGAAGGCGAGGGCGTGCTCCGCGTGCTCGGTCCACTGCCCGTCGCCGGTCAGCTCGGTGAGCATGGTGAAGAAGGCGTAGCAGTCGATGTTGTGCTCGGTGGAGTGCGCCAGGACCTTGTGGTTCGCCGCGTCCACCCCGAAGGAGAAGCCGCCGAGCGGCAGCGTGGAGTACGCGTTGTCGACGATCCAGCGGGCGATCCGGACGGCGCCGGCGGTGAACCGCTCCTCCTTCTCGCGGGCGCCGAGCTGGACGAGCGCGATGCCCGGCCACGCCATGTCGCCGACCGCGGTGCCGAGGAAGCCGAACTGCCAGCCGATGTTGGCGTCGCCGTCGGGCAGCACGAACCCGTAGGGCTGCGGGCTGCCGTCGTAGAACGTGTAGGGCCCGACGTTGTAGGCCTGACGCAGCCGGCCGTCGGAGTAGCCCGGGTCGTGGTCCATGGCGTAGAGCAGGCCGTCACCGAGCTGCACGGCCCGGGTCCGTGTGGCCTTGCGCGTGCCGCCGAGGTAGGCGCAGACCGCGAGGGCGTTGTCGTAGACGAACGCCGTGCTGAACAGCCCGTTCTGGTCGGAGTAGCTCTGCGCCAGGCGTGGTGCGCCCGGGCCGGCCCACCGGTCGGTCATCGCGTCGAGGAACGCACAGGCGGCGTCCTGCGACCTGCCCGGAGCGAGTCCGCGGGGCGTGGTCGGCCCTGCCGGCGCTGCGGACGCAGCGGGCAGTCCACCGGCCAGGCCGGCTGCGAGCGCGAGGGAGCCGCCGATGACCGCGCGGCGGGAGAGGAGGGGGGCGGGGTCGTACGTGGCACGCGTCATCGCTGTGCGGCTCCTCGACTAGGTCGACCGGCACACTCCAGACGACCCCGACCGGGTTGTCAAGGGCGTCCGGGTGTTTGCTAGCAGGGTCGTCCCGAGACCCGAGGGAGATCACCATGAGGCGTCGCACCGTCGCGACCGCAGCCGCCGGCTCGGCCGTCGCCCTCTGCCTGGCCGGCGCACCCGCCGTGCAGGCCGCCAGCTCCTACAGCGACCCCGTGCCGCAGGCGCGGGTGTGGGTGACGACCGTCGACCGGGCCGAGCTGCTCCACGAGCGCTCGCCCGTGCCGTTCACCGCCCACGACACCTCGCAGGTCACGATCCGCGTCGACCCCAGCGCGACCTACCAGAGCATGGACGGCTTCGGCGCCGCCCTCACCGACTCCTCGGCCGCCGTGCTGTCGTCGCTGCCGCAGGCGCAGCGCGACGCGACGATGCGCTCGCTGTTCGACCCGGTGCAGGGCATCGGCATCAGCTTCCTCCGCCAGCCGGTCGGCTCGTCGGACTTCACCGCCTCGCCGACGCACTACACCTACGACGACGTCGCGCCCGGGCAGACGGACTTCCCGCTCGCGCACTTCTCGGTCGCCCATGACGAGGCCCAGGTGCTGCCCCTGCTCCGACAGGCCAAGGCGCTGAACCCGTCGCTGAAGGTCATGGCGACGCCGTGGAGCCCGCCGGCGTGGATGAAGACGGGGGACTCGCTGGTCGGCGGCCGGCTGAAGGACGACCCCGCGGTCTACGACGCCTACGCCCGCTACCTGGTGAGGTTCGTGCAGGCCTACGCAGCGGCCGGCGTCCCGGTCGACTACCTCTCGGTCCAGAACGAGCCGCAGAACCGTGCGCCGAAGGCCTACCCGGGCACCGACATGCCGGTGCGCCAGGAGGTCGCCGTCATCGAGGCGCTCGGCCCGATGCTCCAGGCGGCGAGCCCCCGCACCAAGATCCTCGCCTACGACCACAACTGGTCGACGCACCCCGACGACGTGGCCACGACGCCGCCGGGGGAGAGCCCGGAGACCGACTACCCCTACGAGGTCCTCGACAGCCCGGCCGCGCAGTGGGTGGCGGGGACCGCGTACCACTGCTACTCCGGCGACCCGGGCGCGCAGAGCGCCCTGCACGCCGCGCACCCCGGCAAGGGGATCTGGTTCACCGAGTGCTCGGGCTCCCACGGCCCGACCGACACGCCCGCACAGGTCTTCCGTGGCACGCTCACCTGGCACGCGCGCACCCTGACCGTCGGCACCACCCGCAACTGGGCCAAGTCCGTCGTGACCTGGAACGTCGCCCTCGACAGCACCGGTGGCCCGCACAACGGCGGGTGCGACACGTGCACCGGCCTGGTGACGCTGCAGCCCGACGGCTCGGTCACCACCGACGCGGAGTACTACACGATCGGCCACCTGTCGAAGTTCGTGCAGCCCGGGGCCGTGCGCATCGCGTCGAGCTCCTACGGCACGCCGGGCTGGAACGGCCAGCTCACCGACGTCGCGTTCCGCAACCCCGACGGCTCCACCGCCCTCGTGGTGCACAACGAGAACGACGACCCCCGCAGCTTCACCGTGGCGCAGGGCGGTCGGTCGTTCGACTACACGCTGCCGGGCGGGTCGCTCGCGACGTTCACGTGGCCGCGCAGCCGCGTGCTCGACGACAAGCTCGACCTGCTCGACACCTCCGGCGCGACCGCCACGGCCAGCCCGGCCGGCGAGGGCCCGGCGGCCGCGGTCGACGGCGACGGCTCGACGCGGTGGTCGAGCGGCCAGGCGCAGGCGCCCGGGCAGCACCTCACGGTCGACCTCGGCGAGCGCACGCACTTCCGACGGGTGTCCGTCGACAGCGGCGGCAACCTCGGCGACTACGCCCGCTCCTGGGCGCTGTCGGTGAGCGACGACGGCACGACCTGGCGCACGGTGGCCACCGGGGTCGGCACAGGCCAGGTGACCGACGTCGACGTGCCGCGCACCCGGGCCCGCTACGTGCGCATCACCTCCACCGGCTCCAGCGGCAGCTGGTGGAGCATCGCCGACCTGCGCTTCTACGACTGAGCGGGTCGCTCGAGGGACGGTCTCCTCACGCGCCGGAGCGCCCGGGCGTGCGGAGACCGTTGCACGAACGACAAGCGGGCCGCATCGAGCCGAAACGGCGCGTCCCTAGCGTCCGGCACATGACAGCAACCACGCAGCCACAGCTCGACCTTCAGCCGACCCGCCTCGCCGTCCCGGCCCAGCGCCGGGGCCGGTGGATCGAGGACTGGCGCCCCGAGGACCCGGTGTTCTGGGCCGCCACCGGCGAGCGGGTGGCCCGCCGCAACCTCGGCTTCTCCATCTTCAGCGAGCACATCGGGTTCTCGGTGTGGTCGATGTGGTCGGTGCTCGTGCTCTTCCTCGGGCCGAAGTACGGCTTCACGCCCGCTCAGAAGTTCCTGCTCACCTCGACGCCGACCGCCGTCGGGTCGGTGCTGCGCCTGCCCTACACCTTCGCCGTGGCGCGCTTCGGCGGCCGCAACTGGACGGTCGTGTCGGCGCTGCTGCTGCTCGTGCCGCTCGTCGCCGGTGCCGCGGTGCTGCGGCCGGGGGTCTCGTTGGGCACGCTGCTGGTCGTGGCCGCGCTGGCAGGCGTCGGCGGCGGCAACTTCGCGTCGTCGATGACGAACATCAACGCGTTCTACCCCGAGCGCAAGAAGGGCTGGGCCCTCGGGCTCAACGCCGGGGGCGGCAACGTCGGCGTCGCGGTCGTGCAGCTGGTCGGCCTGCTCGTGCTGGCCACGGCCGGCAAGGAGCACCCGCGGATCCTGCTGGGCGTCTACCTGCCGCTCGTCGTGGTGGCAGCGCTCGGTGCGGCCCTCACGATGGACAACCTCGCCCAGGCCCGCAACGAGAAGGGCGCGATGCGCGAGATCCTCTCCGAGCCGCACACCTGGGTCGTCTCGCTGCTCTACATCGGCACCTTCGGCTCGTTCATCGGCTTCGGCTTCGCCTTCGGCCAGGTGCTGACCGTGCAGTTCCACTCCGAGTTCGACACGCCGGTCAAGGCGGCCTCGCTCACCTTCCTCGGCCCGCTGCTCGGCTCGCTGGTGCGGCCGCTGGGCGGCCTGCTCGCCGACCGGTTCGGCGGGGCTCGGGTGTCGCTGGCCAACTTCGCCGCGATGGCCGCCTCAGCGGTCGTCGTCCTGGTCGCCTCGACACAGCACTCGCTCGGCTTCTTCCTCGTCGGGTTCGTCGGGCTGTTCACCTTCTCGGGCATCGGCAACGGCTCGGTCTACAAGATGATCCCGGCGCTGTTCCGCGCGAAGGCCTCGGCGGCGAAGGCAGCCGGTGCCGACCCGCAGCAGCAGGACTTCCTGGCGCGTCGCCGCTCCGGCGCCCTCATCGGGCTCGCCGGCGCGATCGGCGCCTTCGGCGGCGTGCTGGTCAACCTCGCGTTCCGCCAGTCGTTCCTCGACACCGGGGCCGGCGACCGCGCCTACGTCGCCTTCCTCGCCTACTACGCGGTGTGCTGCGCCGTGACCTGGGCCGTCTACGTCCGGCCGCGCCCGGGCCGTCCGGCCGTCTGACCGCCGGGGCGGGTGGCGCGGCGTACGGGCCGGGTGCGAGAGTGACCGCGTGCTCCGGGTGGCCGTCGTCGGCTCCGGCCCGGCGGGGATCTACGCCGCCGAGTCGCTGGTGGCGCACGGGCCGGCGCAGGTCGACGTCTACGACCGCGTGCCCTGTCCCTACGGCCTGGTCCGCTACGGCGTGGCACCCGACCACGAGAAGATCCGCTCCATCAGCGCCTCGCTGGCCAAGGTCTTCGACTCCCCGGACGTCCGGTTCCTCGGCAACGTCGAGGTCGGCACCGACATCACGCTCGAGGAGCTCGGCGCGCGCTACGACGCCGTCCTCGTCTCGTCGGGCTCCTCCGCCGGACGCGGGCTCGGCATCCCAGGCGACGGGCTCCCCGGCAGCTTCACCGCCACCGAGCTGGTGTCGTGGTACTGCGGCCACCCCGACACCCGCATCGACGCCTTCACCGACACTGCCCGGCACGTCGTCGTGGTCGGCATGGGCAACGTGGCCGTCGACGTCGCCCGCATCCTGCTCCGCCCCGCCGACGAGCTCGCCCGCACCGACGTGCCGCCGCACGTTCTCGACGTGCTGCGCGCCAGCCCCATCGAGTCGGTCTCGCTGGTCGGGCGGCGCGGGCCGGCCGAGGCGCGCTGGACGACCAAGGAGCTCAAGGAGCTCGGCTCGCTGACCGGCGTCGACGTCGTCGTCGAGCCGGCCGAGCTCGCGGTCGACGCGGCGGGGGAGCAGCGGCTCGCCGCAGAGCCCGGCGCACGGCGCAACCTCGACGTCGTGCGCGAGTGGGCGCAGCGCCCGCGCGCCGGCGCCAGCCGTACGCTGCGCGTCCGCTTCCTCCAGCGCCCGGTCCGGGTGCTGGGCACCGAGCGCGTCGCGGGCGTCGAGCTCGAGCGCTGCGTGCTCGACGGGCACGGCGGCGCCACCGGCACCGGCGAGACCGAGCGCGTCGAGGCCGGCATGGTGGTGGCGTCGGTCGGCTACCGCGGCGTGGCCGTGCCGGGTCTGCCGTTCGACGAGCGCTCCGGCACGATCCCGCACGAGCGCGGACGGGTCGTCGACGCGGCCGGCGAGCCGGTGCCCGGCGTCTACGTCGCCGGCTGGATCAAGCGCGGCCCCAGCGGCGTCATCGGCACCAACAAGCACGACGCCCACGAGACGGTGGCGACGCTGCTCGAGGACGCCGCGGCCGGCCGGCTGCCTCAGCCGGGTGGGACGGGCGACGCGCTGGAGCTGCTCGCCTCGCGCGGCGTCCACGTCGTCACCTGGTCGGGGTGGCGCGCGATCGAGCAGGCGGAGCTCGCCCTGGGCGAGAGCCTCGGCCGCGGGCGCACCAAGATCGTCGGCCGCGACGACCTCGTCGCCGCCGCCCTGCGCGCCGCCGGGGCCTGACGCCGAGGCACCAGGGACGCCCCGGCACACTGTCGGGGTGGGCGTACGCATCGAGCAGGTCGACTGGGACGACGAGCGGGCGGTCGAGCTGCGCCGCCAGATGGACGCCGAGATGCTCGAGCGCTACGGCGACCGGCCCAACCCCGACCCCGACGCGGTCGCGCGTGCTCTCCACGTCGAGGCCGCCGACCTCGCTGCCACCCTGCTCGCGCTCGACGACGACGGCAGCGCCCTGGGCCACGTGGCGGTGCGCCGGCACGGCGACGAGTGGGAGCTCAAGCGGCTGGTCGTCACGGGTGCGGCCCGCGGCCGCGGCGTCGCCACCGCACTGGTCGACGCCGGGCTCGAGGTGGCGCGCGCCGGCGGGGCAGCGCGGATGATCCTGCAGACCGGTGACCGGCAGCCGGACGCGGTGGCGCTCTACGAGAAGCTCGGCTGGACGCCCATCCCGATCTACCCGCCCTACGAGGTCGTGCCGTTCTCGCTCTGCTTCGAGAAGGTCCTCCGGCCGGAGCAGGAGCAGGGTCGCTCTCCGAGGAGCAGCGCAGAAACGCAGGAGCGCCGGGGCACCCCGGGCCGGTAGCCTGGGCAGCGCCGCGCTGCCGGGCCGCCAGGAGCAGGCGCCCGGCTACGACGCCGAGCGCTTCCCACGCTGCAGCCCCCGACTCCGGAGCATCCCTGTGCCTGCCCGTCCCGCACCGCTCGACTGGCGACGGCTCGGACGCCGCGGGCTGACCGTGGCGCTGGTGCTGCTGACCCTCGCCGCGGCGGCCGAGACGGCCGGAGCCGTGGTCGGCGGCCGCCTCGCCGGCGGCACCGGGTCGCGCTGGGCGCTGGTCGCCGTGCTGGCCGTCTTCCTGCTCGGCTCGGGGGTCCTCGACGCGCTCGGGGCGACCGTCGCCTCCGACGTCGTCGGCCGCGCCGAGCACGTGCTGCGCGTCGACCTGCTGGGCGCCGCGCTCGGCCAGCCGCTGCGCACCCTGCAGGAGCAGGCGGTCGGCGAGGTCATCGACCGCGTCGACGACGACGTCAACCAGACCGGCCGGCTGATGCGCACGACCGGCGTCAACGTCGTACGCGCCCTGCTCCGCAGCGTGCTCGCCTGGCTCGTCGCCGGGCTGAGCTGGCCGGGCTCCTGGGTCGCGTTCCCCCTGGCCGCAGGTGCGGCGTGGCTCGGCGCACGCCCGAGCGCCCGGATCATCGCCGAGCGCAAGCTGGCCGAGGAGATCGCCTGGTCGGAGCACGCCGCCCAGTTCGAGGAGGCGGTCGCCGGGCGCGACGACGTGCGGACCGCGCTCGGCCAGGCGCACGTGCTCAGGCAGTACGCGTCGCGCTGCGCCGCGCTCTTCGAGCGGGTACGCGCCACCGCCACCGCCTCCGGCACCACGACCCTGCGCACCGGGCTGGTCGTGCAGGGCATGCTCGCGGCGCTCGCAGTGGGTGGCGTGGCGCTGGTCTCGAGCAGCACGCTGGAGGTCGGCGGACTGGTGACGATCTGGCTGCTGGCCAGCAGCTTCGTCGGCCAGCTCAACCAGGTCGCGCACCACCTGCCAGAGATCCAGGCCGGCCTGGGAGCGCTCACGCGCATCAGCAGCCTGCTCGAGACGCCGCAGGAGCCGGTGGGCGGACGGCCGCTCCCGGACGCACCCGCCGACGTCCGCTTCCGCGAGCTCACCTTCGCCTTCGCCGACGAGGAGGGCCCGTCCTTCGCGCTGCGCGACGTCGACCTGGTCGTGCCCGCCGGCACGACCTGCGCCCTCGTGGGCCGCACCGGGTCGGGCAAGTCGACGCTGACCTCGTTCGTCTCGCGCGCCGTCGAGCCGCCGCCCGGCACCGTCCTCGTCTGCGGGCAGGACGTGTGCGACACCGAGCTCGAGTCCCTGCGCCGCGCCGTCGGGGTCGTCACCCAACGCACCGAGCTGCTCGCCGCCTCCCTGCTGGAGAACGTCACGCTGTTCGCGCCGGTGGCGCGCGAGCAGGTCGAGGCCGCGTTCGACGCGCTCGAGCTCGGCGAGTGGCTCGCTGCGCTGCCCGACGGGCTCGACACCCTGCTCGGCCCCGACGGCGTGACGCTGTCGGCGGGGGAGCAGCAGCTGGTGGCGTTCGCGCGGCTGCTGGTCCGCGACGTCCGCGTCGTCGTGCTCGACGAGGCGACCGCGCGCATGGACCCCGAGACCGAGCGCCTGGTCGTGCGCGCCTCCGAGAAGCTCCTCGCGGGGCGCACCGGCCTGGTCGTGGCCCACCGGCTCGCCACGACCGAGCGCTGCGACTCGGTCGCCGTGCTCGACGCCGGCCGAGTGGTGCAGAGCGGCCCGCGGGCCGTGCTGGCCGCCGAGCCGGGCCCGTTCCACGAGCTGCTCGCGGCCGCCGGCGTCGAGCAGACCACCGGCGAGCGCGCAGCGCCGCTGAGCCGCACCGAGCGCCGGCGCGAGCCGCGCCCGGTGCACCCCGTGCGGCCGAGCCTGCCCCGCACGATGCTGCGGGTGCTGGGCACCCACCGGCGCTGGGGCCTGCTCGGGGCCATCGGCTTCGGGCTCACCTCGCTGGTCGGCGTCTCGGGCGCCTTCACCGGCTGGCTGTGGGGCAAGCTCGTCGCCGACCTGCGCGCCGGCCAGACGCCGTGGGCGGCCGCGACCGTGCTCGCCGTGTGCGTCATCATCGGCCCGTTCGCGGTCGCCTTCGCCGTGCGCATCTACCCGCTGTGGTGGGTCGGGGTGAGCCTGCGCCTGCGGCTCGCGGTGCTGCGCGGCCAGACCATGCAGCAGCGGCTGGAGCAGTCGTCGGCCGGCGAGGTCACCGCGCGCGCCCTCGACTCCGACCGGCTGGTCTGGTACGCCGACCGCTGGGTCGACATCGTCCTCGCCGTCGTCGCGGTGACCGCCACCGCGATCCTCAGCGGCAGCTGGCTGGCTCTCGCAGTGGTCGCTGGTGTGCTGCTGTTGTCTGCACTGGTCTCAGCGGGTGGCGCGCCGCTTGCCGGCCGGGCCGCGCGACTGGCCGGTGACCAGCGCGCGGAGTTCGGCCGTGCTCTGGCCTCCGCGCTGGAGGCGAGCCGCACGATCAAGCTCGCCGGCGCGACCGCGGCGGTCGAGCACCACCTGCGCTCGGTCGACCGGCGACGGATCGCCGTCCACATCCGTGAGTGGCGCGTACGCACGCTGCTCAACGGCGTGCCGCAGGTGCTCGTGCAGGGCGGCGTCGTCGCCGCGTGGGCGGCCTACGCCGCCGGGCAGTGGGGTGTCGCCGGCGCACTGCTGGTCGCGACGTCAGTCAGCGGCTACGGCTGGTTCGGCATCGTCATGGGCGCCGCCGTCACCGAGGCGCCCGTGGCCAACCGCTGGCTGCAGGCGGCGGCGCAGTACGCCGGCACGCCCGACCTGGTGAGCCTGCCGCCGGGCGTCGACCTGGTGAAGGGCACCGCCCCGCTGCCCGAGAGCCCGTCGCGGGTGCCGCTGCGCCGGCTGCAGCTCGAGGGCTTCACCGCCGTGCACGACGACGGGACCGTCGGCGTCGAGGAGGTCGACCTGACCGTCGACCGCGGCGACGTCGTGCTGCTCGCGGGCCGCGTCGGCTCCGGCAAGTCGAGCCTGCTGCGCAGCCTCGCGGGCCTCGTCGACCACGAGGGCCGGGTGCTCTGGAACGGGCAGGAGGTCACCTCGCCCGAGGACTTCCTGCGCCCGGGGCAGGTCGCCTACGTCGGGCAGGTGCCGCGCGTGCTGTCGGTCTCCTTCGTCGACAACGTCACGCTCGACCACGACCGCAACGCCAAGCCGGCGTTCGAGACCGCGCGGCTGCACGCCGACCTCGCCGCGGCGGGCGGCGACGGCGTGGTCGTCGGGCAGCGCGGCGTACGCCTGTCGGGCGGTCAGGTGCAGCGCCTGGCGCTCGCGCGGGCGCTGGCCGCAGAGGCCGAGCTGCTCGTCGCCGACGACGTGTCGAGCGCGCTCGACGCCCGCACCGAGCTCGAGCTGTGGGAGGGGCTGCGCCGCAAGGGCACCACGGTGATCGGCACCAGCTCCAAGCGCTCGGCGCTGGCACGCGCCGACCGGGTGGTGGTCCTGGAGGACGGCCGCGTCGTGGCGAGCGGCACGTGGGGCGAGCTGGCCGAGCGGTGGGGGCACCTCGCCGCCTGAGGTCCGGCCCGCTGGCGAGGAGCCGTGCGATGCTGGCACGGCTCCGCCGCCGTCCCAGAAGGGCCCCGCTCCGTGCACCTCAGGCTCCCCGTCCTGCGTCCGCTCGTCGCCCTCGGGGCCGTCGCAGCTCTCGTGACCGCCGCCGCCCCGGCAGCGAACGCCGCGACCGCCCGCGCCCAGGTCGTCCGCGTCGCCACGTCGGCGCAGTTGGTCGCCGCGCTCGCGCACGCCCGGCCCGGCGACGTCGTCTCGCTGGCCGACGGCACCTACGACACCCACCGGGGCTTCACCGCCAGCCGCAACGGCACCGCCCGCGAGCCGATCACGCTCAAGGGCAGCCGGCGCGCGGTCGTGACCGGCGGCGGGGTGTCCGGCCACTACGGCCTCTGGATCACCGGCGACCACTGGCGGGTCGTCGGCCTCACCGTCGCGCGGGCCGACAAGGGCATCGTGCTCGACGGCTCGGTGGGCACCGTCATCGACTCGGTCGACGTCCACGACGTCGGTGCCGAGGGCATCCACTTCCGCTCGTCCTCGTCCGACGGCGTCGTCCGCCGCTCCACGGTCCGCCGCACCGGCCGCGTCAAGGCGCAGTTCGGGGAGGGCGTCTACGTCGGCTCGGCCCACACCAACTGGCGCTCGAAGCACAAGGGCGTCCGCTTCGGCGAGCACGGCGGGCACGGCCCCGACCGCAGCGACCGGGTGGTCGTCGAGCGCAACGCGTTCTCCGACACCACCGCCGAGGCGGTCGACGTCAAGGAGGGCACCACCGGAGGCGTGATCCGCGCCAACACCTTCCGCAACACTGCCTACGCCGGAGGCCAGTTCGCCGACTCGTGGGTCGACGTGAAGGGCAACGGCTGGACCGTCAGCGGCAACCGCGGCACCGGCCCGGCGACCGCGTGCCCGACAGCCGCCCCGTGCCGCGACGCCTTCCAGGTGCACTCGGTGCTCCCCGGCTGGGGCACGGGCAACCTCTTCGCGGGCAACACCGTCCAGGGCGGGGTCCCCGGCTACGTGGTGGCTGTCGAGCCAGCCGACCCCGCGCTGGGCACCGTGGTGCGGTGCGACGACACCGGTGCGGCTGCCGGCACCAGCAACCTGCCGTGCGTGCCGTGAGCGAGGCAGCTCGTGGCTGAGGTGCTGCGCGGCGTCATCCCCGTCGCGCCCACGGTCTTCGACGAGGACGAGCGGCTCGACCTCGACGGGCAGCGGCGGGTCACCGACTTCCTCGTCGACGCGGGCTCAGCGGCGATCTGCGTGCTGGCGAACTACTCCGAGCAGTTCTCGCTCAGCGATGACGAGCGCCTCGCGGTGCTGGAGACCACGATGGGCCACGTGGCCGGCCGCGTGCCGGTCATCGTGACGACCAGCTCCTACAGCGCACGCATCGCCCGTCAGCGCTGCCTCGACGCCGAGCGGCGCGGTGCCGACGTCGTGATGCTCATGCCGCCGTTCTTCGGCGCCACGATGTCCGTGCCCGCGCGCGCTGTCGTCGACTGGTTCGAGCGGGTCACCGACGGCCTCGCGGTCGACGTCATAATCCAGGACGCACCCATGAGCCCGACGCTGCTGTCCGTCGACCTGATCGCCGAGCTCGCCCGACGGGTGCCGCAGCTGCGCCACGCGAAGATCGAGATGCCCCGCACGGCCGAGAAGGTACGCGCGCTGGCCACCGCCGCCGGCGACGACCTCCCCGGGCTCTACGACGGCGAGGAGGCGATCACGCTGGTCCCCGACCTCGACGCCGGCGTCACCGCCACGATGAGCTCGGCGTCGGTGCCCGACGTGCTGGCCGCCGTCGTCGCGGACTACGCAGCGGGCGAGCGCGACGCGGCCGTCGCGCGGTGGGAGGCGGTGCTCCCGCTCATCCACTACGAGAACCGGCAGGTCGGCCTCGCCGCCGCCAAGGTGCTGCTCGCCGAGGGCGGCGTCATCGGCTCGGCGCGCTGCCGGTCGCCGTTCCCCGAGCCCTCGCCCGTGGTGCGCGCCGAGCTGGTCGAGCTGGCCCGGCGCAGGGACCCGCTCGTGCTCCGCTGGGCCTGAGCGGCCGTCAGGGCCAGGTGCGGGCCAGCCGCGCGAACGTCTCGTCGTCGCTGTGCTGCGGTATCACGCAGAGCAGGTGGCCGCCCGGCGCCCGCAGCGTCCTGCAGTCGAGCCAGCGCCCGACCTCCACGGCCCCGAGGGCGAGCAGGCGCGCGGTCTCCGCGTCGAGGTCGTCGGTCTCGATGTCGATGTGGAAGCGCGGCGCGTCGTCGACCGCCTGGACCGACACGACGAGGTCGGGGAACGCGCCGGGCAGGTCGGTGAACTGCTCCTCGCCCTCCACCGGCCGGGCCGGCACGCCCAGGGCCGACGACCAGAAGCCCGCAGTGGACCCGGCCTGGGCGGCGGGCGTGTCGATCAACAGGGTCGAGAACCGGCTCCGGTGCACCCGGCGCACGCTAGCAGCGGGCGTACGCCGTGGTCCGCTGTGCGTCCGTCAGCTCGCCGGAGCTCGTCACCCGCAGCTCGACCCGGTCGGCGCGGAACAGGTCGTGGGCGTGCTCGAAGGGCGAGCCGTCGGCGTCGACCGTCGTGCGCGTGATCGCCAGCAGGGGAGCGCCGACCGCCACCCCCAGCGTGGTCGCCTCCTGGGGACCGGCGGCCACGGCGGTGATCCGCTCGTCGGCCGCGCCCAGGCGCACGCCGTAGGCCCCGGCCAGCAGCTCGTAGAGCGAGCCGTCGAGGCGGCGTCGCGGCAGGTCGGGGAACCGCGCCGCCGGGAGCACCGCCTGCTCGATCGAGAGGGGCACCTCGTCGGCCGAGCGCAGTCGCAGGACCTCCACCACCGGCGCGCCGGGCGCCAGGCGCAGCTCGGTGCCGGTCCGCAGGGAGGCGGCGACGACGCGCACCGCGAGCACGCGCGTCGCGGCGGCGAAGCCCTGCTCGGTGAGCATCGCCGGCACACCGCGCAGGAGGCCGAGGTCGCGCTGCACGCGAGGTCCCGCGACGTACGTGCCGCCGCGGCGCCCGGGGACCCGGCGCACCACGCCCTCGTCCTCGAGCGACGCGAGCGCCTGGCGCAGCGTCGAGCGGCTGCACGACAGCTGCTGTGCGAGCCCGCGCTCACCGCCGAGCCGCGACCCGGGGCCTTGCCCGGGGGCAGCGGCCAGCACCAGCAGCCGGTGCCGCACCTGCTCCGCCGTGCTGCCCAGGCGCGCCCGCACGGCGCCGGGCGCGGTGTCGACCCCGGCGGCGCCCGTCACGCCAGGGCCGAGGGCGACTCGGGCAGCACCTGGCCCCCGTCGACCACCAGCGCCTGCCCGGTCACGTAGCCCGCCTCGCGCGAGGCGAAGAACAGCGCTGCGTGCCCGATGTCCTCCACGGAGCCGAGCCGGCGGAGGGGGATGACGGCTTCGGTGGAGCGCAGGTAGTCCTCGCCCATCTCGGCGAGTCCCTCGGTGGCGATGTTGCCGGGGAGCACCGCGTTGACGGTGATGCCGTGCGGTGCCAGCTCGACCGCCGCCGTGCGCATGTAGCCGAGCTGCGCGGCCTTGCTCGCGCCGTAGTGCGCCCAGCCGGGATAGCCCGTCACCGGACCGGTGATCGAGGAGGTCAGCACCACGCGACCCCGGCCGCTCGCGACGAGCAGGGGCAGGCAGGCGCGCACAGCGAGCATCGTGCCCTTGACGTTGGTGGCGTAGACGAGGTCCATGTCGGCCTCGCTCATCGTCGACAGCGGCGACTCGGGGAAGATGCCCGCGTTGGCGCAGAGGACGTCGAGCCCGCCGTGGCGGTCGGCAGCCGCAGCAGCCACCTCCTGGGCGTCGGCCGCGCTCGCGGCCTCCGCGGCGACGAACGACACCCGGCCGCCGAGCTCGCCCAGCTCCTTCGCCGCCAGGTGTCCGCGCTCCTCGTCGCGCCCGGTGATGAGCACCTGCGCGCCCGCCCGCGCGAAGACCGCGGCGATGCCGCGGCCGATGCCACGCGTACCACCTGTGACCACTATGGAGAGGCCGTCGACGTCGAACATCCTGCTGCCACCTGCCTTCTGGTCCGTGTGCGGGAGGGTGCCGGTCATGGCCAGAGCGACCCGCCGCCCGAGGTGAGGAAGCGCTCGGCCAGCTCGCAACTGTCGCGCGTGAACCCGACGCCCATGGCCCGGGCCTGCTCGGTCTCCGAGTGCGAGCCGATCCACGCGAGCAGCAGGATCCGGCGCAGCATGACGAAGGTGGGCAGCATGGCCTCGTCCCCGTCGCTCAACGGCGCCTCGCTGCGGTAGCCGTCGACCCAGGCGGCGACGAGCTCGGGCGCCTCCGGGAGGTGCTCGATGAACGACAGCGAGGCGGCCAGGTCGTAGAGGTACCAGCTGAACCCGCAGTCGTCGAAGTCGATGACCGTCACGTCGTCGCCGTCCACCAGCAGGTTCGCCAGCCGCATGTCCGCGTGCACGAGCCCGAACCGGTCCGGGTCGTCGCCGTAGCCCGCGAGCCTGCGCCGCACCAGCCCGGCGGCGGCACCGAGCACCTCGAGCTCCGAGCGGCCGACGCCCAGCCCGTCCTGCCACCGGCCCCAGTGCCCGCCGCTGCCGATCGACGTGTCAGCGTCCCAGCGGAACCGCTGGAAGCCGGTCGGCCGGGACCAGCCCCGGGCATGGGCGTGCAGGCGCGCGGTGAGTGCGCCCAGGCGTGGGAACGAGGGCAGCAGCCTGGTCTCGTCCGGGTGCACGCCGGGCACGTGCGCGAAGAGGACCGCGTGGCGCCCGCCCGGCGCGAGCACCGCGACGCGCTCGCCCGACACGGTGGGAATGACCGGCGGCGTACGCACCACCCCCTCCGCGCGGAGCGCGGAGACCCACGCGAGCTCGCTCTCGATCGCGTCGCGGGAGTGGTAGCCCGGACGGTTCAGCCGCAGCACCAGGGCTTCGGCGCCCTCTGGCTGGACGAGGAAGGTCGCGTTCTCGGAGACGCTGAGCAGGCGGACCGCACTTCCCTCGAGCCCGTAGCAGGGAAGCGCCCTGGCCGCCTGCTCCTCCCAGGTCGCCGGAGCGGCGGCGGGCTGCGCGGTCACGCGTGCCCCTCCGCGGTGCGGGCCACGGCGGCCTCCAGCCGGTCCAGCACCCGCAGCGCGGTCTCGTCGTCGAGGAGCAGGCCCGGCTTCCACTGCAGGACGCGTGGGTCGAGCGAGGAGAAGATCGCCCAGACGCCGGACTCGTAGAGCGCGCGCATGACCGGCTTGGCGCCCTCGGCCGTGGCGAAGACCAGGCCCATGACGAGCCCGTCCTGGCGGACCTCGACGAGCCAGTCGGGGAACGCGTCACGCAGCGCGCCCAGCCGCTCGGCGAACAGCGCCGAGAGCTCGGCTACCCGCACCGCAGTCTCGACGCGCTGGGTCATCTCGAGCACCTTGAGCGCCACCACGCAGCCGAGCTCCGCGCCGCCGAACGTCGAGATGTGGGCGAACCCGTCCTCCTCGAGCCAGCCGCCCGCCCTCTCTCCGAGCAGGACGGCCGAGACGGGGTAGAGCCCGCCCGAGAGCCCCTTCGCCGTCACCAGGACGTCGGGCTGCACGTCGTGCTTGCTGATGGCCCACAGCTCGCCGGTGCGCATGAGCCCCGTCTGCACCTCGTCGGCGACGTAGAGCGTGCCGTGCAGGTCGCAGAGGTCCTTGACGGCGCGCAGATAGCCGGGTGCCGGCATGGGGAAGCCGTAGGTCGCGGGGATCGTCTCGAGGATGACGGCCGCGGCGTCACCGGGGGCGAGTGCCGCCTCCATCGCCTCGAGGTCGTTGAACGGCACCTGCACGAACTCGTCCGGCTGGTCGGCGAGGAAGATCTCGGCGTACCTCGCGTCACCCGTGGCGACAGCGAGACCGGTGTGGCCGTGGTAGCCCTTGACGATCGAGACGATCTTGCGCCGCTTGGTGGCGTAGCGCGCGCTCTTGAGCGCGATGTCGATGGCCTCGCCACCGCCGCTGCCGTAGGCGACGTGCTTCAGCCCCGGCGGCGCGCTGGCGACGAGCTCCCTCGCCAGCGCCGCGCGGGCGACGGACGGGAAGTGGTGGTTGCCGATGTCGAAGCGGCCCAGCGCCTCGACGAGGGTCGCGGTCAGCTCGGGGTTGCGGTGGCCCAGGTTGTAGGTGCCGCCGTTGAGGTGCATGTCCACCAGCTCGCGCCCGGCCATGTCGGTCAGCACGTAGCCCGAGCGCTCGCCGATGACGAGCGGCACGCCCGCGTCCGACCAGAAGCGCGTCTTGCCCGGGTTCCAGAACCGGTCGGAGAGCTCGAGGACCTCGTCCTTGTCGATCGGCAGGTCCGGCAGCAGGGTCGTCACCGTCGTCATGCGCCCAGGATCGTGCGGGAAGTGTTTCCGGCAGGGACGGCTGATGTAAAAGGCGTGAAAAGGCTTGCTCGTCGGCCTTGTGGCAGCCTCCCGCGCCCGTCAGCATCGCAGCCACCGCATACCGGAAGGGAGGGCTGCCGGATGACCGCGCAGACCCAGACCTCGTCCGCCACGCCGGCCCTGCCGGCGCAGCGCGAGGGTGTCCAGCGCCTCAAGCCCGGAGCCGTCGGGCTCGTGGGCGTCCTGTTCATGGCGCTCGCCAACGCGGCGCCCATCACGGCGATGACCGGCAACCTGCCCATCGCGGTGGGCTACGGCAACGGTGTCGGGGCGCCCGCGGGCTTCTTCTTCGCCACCGTCGTGCTCACCGTCTTCTCCGTCGGCTACGTCGCGATGGCCAAGCACATCACGGCCACCGGCGCGTTCTACGGGTTCATCTCCCACGGCCTCGGACAGGCATGGGGAATGGCGTCGGGATTCCTCGCCACCATGGCCTACGTGGTCTTCGAGGCCTCCCTGGTCGGCATCTTCTCCTCCTTCGCCAAGACCACGGTCGAGGCCTTCGACGGCCCGTCGATCAGCTGGATCGCCTACGCCCTGGCGTGCATCGTGGTGATCGCCGCCCTCGGCTACTTCGACATCAGCCTTTCGGGCATCGTGCTCGGTGTCTTCCTCGTCACGGAGGTGGCGCTGCTGGCGATCCTCGCCGTGCGCATCCTCTTCGACGGTGGCGGCCCGGACGGCTTCCTGCCCAGCGCCATCAACCCGGCGAAGGCCTTCTCCTCCGCGCCCACCAGTGCAGACGGCGCGATCGTCGGCACGGCCGGGCTCGGGCTCTTCTTCGCCTTCTGGTCCTGGGTGGGCTTCGAGACCACCGCGGTCTACGGCGAGGAGTCGCGCAACCCGAGGAAGATCGTGCCTCGCGCCACCCTCATGGCCGTCATCGGGCTCGGGCTGTTCTACACGTTCGTGTCGTGGATGGTCCTCGCTGCCAACGGGTCGGCCAAGTCGGTGGACGTCTCGCGCGGCTCCACCGGCAACGCGTTCGACCTGTTCTTCGAGCCCACCAAGGCGCTGCTCGGCTCGGCGTCCCTCGACGTCTACAAGGTGCTGACCGTCACCGGCTCCTTCGCCTGCGCACTGGCGTTCCACAACGCCGCCTCCCGCTACCTGTACGCGTTGGCGCGCGAGGGCCACAGCGCCGGCCTCGCCCGCACGCTCGGCTCGACGCACCCCACCCACGGGTCGCCGCACATCGCCTCTGTCGTGCAGAGCGTCGTCACGCTCGCCATCACGCTCGGCTTCTTCTGGCTGCAGCACCCGACCAAGGCCGCGCCGGACGTCGCCTACATCCACCTCTACGGGCTGATGGCGATCCTCGGGACGATGGCCATCATGATCGTGCAGGGCATCTGCTCGGTGTCGGTCATCTGGTACTTCCACGTCAAGAAGGAGCACCCGGAGACCGCGTCGTGGTGGCGCACGCTCCTCTGCCCGCTCGTGGGCGCTGTCGCCATGGGCTACGTGGTCTTCCTGCTCTTCCAGAACCTGGACTTCGCGGCGGGTGCCGCATCCGGCAGTCCGGTGTTCAAGGCCACGCCCTACCTCGTGGTCGGGGTGTTCCTGCTCGGTCTGGTCTGCGCGCTCGTCATCCGGTCGCGCGACCGCGCCAGCTACGACCGCATCGGTCGCACCGTCATGGAGCACGAGACACCGGCACACCTCTCCGACCGGGTCGCGGTCTGAGCGGCGTGCTGCGCTGGGAGCCCGACCCCGAGGCCGACCCCGCCGGACAGGTCTACACGTTCGGCGGGGCGGCCCCGGTCGCCACGCTCGCGCCGGGCAGCCTGCTGGACACCTGGACGCTCGACTGCTTCGGCGGCCGGGTCACCTCCGTGGACCACCTGGCCAGCCAGCGGGTCGACCCGCGCTACCTCAACCCTCAGACAGGGCCCTTCTGGGTGGAGGGAGCCGAGCCGGGCGATGCCGTGGCGGTCCACTTCGCCTCCATCACCCCGCGCTACGCCCGCGGGGTGAGCAGCACCGTGCCGTTCTTCGGGGCGCTGACCTCGACCGGGCGCACGATGACGCTGCAGCCGGCGCTCCAGGAGCGGACATGGGTCTACGAGATCGACGTCCCGGGCGGCGTCGTCCGCTACGCGGCGCTCGACTCGCCCTTCACGGCCGACCTACCGCTGGACCCGATGCACGGGACCGTGGGAGTCGCCCCGCCCCTCGGTGAGGTCCGGTCGTCGCTGACCCCCGGGTCCTGGGGAGGCAACATGGACACGCCGGAGATGCGGGCCGGCACCACGTGCTACCTGGGCGTCAACGTCCCCGGGGCGATGCTGAGCCTCGGCGACGGCCACGCGAGGCAGGGCGAGGGCGAGACCTGCGGGGTCGCCGTCGAGTGCGCCATGGACACCGTCGTGGCCGTCGACCTCGTCAAGGGCGTCGGGCCGGCGTGGCCGCGGCTGGAGGACGACACCCACATCATGGTCGTCGGCTCAGCGCGTCCGCTCGAGGACGCGTTCCGCATCGCGCACGCCGAGCTGGTCGCCTGGGTGGCCGAGCTGACGGGCCTCTCGTTGCTCGACGCCTACCAGCTGGTGTCGCAGACCGCGCTGACGCCCGTTGCCAACGTCGTCGACACCGACTACTCGGTCGTCGCGAAGGTGCCGAAGTCGGTGCTGGGCGCGGTCAGCGTGATGGGCGGCGCGCACGAGCGGCTTCAGGCGCTCGGGGGCCGGGCATGACGTGGTCCGCGAGCGTACGCGGTGAGACCTTCCGCTTCGCCGACCTGCGCGAGCTGCTCGCCAAGGCCAACGAGGAGAAGTCCGGCGACCAGCTCGCGGGCATCGCCGCCGGCAGCCGGCGCGAGCGGGTGGCGGCCAAGACAGCGCTGGCCGACGTGCGGCTCGGCGACATCGTCGCCGACCCGGTCATCGACGACAGCACCACCGAGGCGCTGCTCGCCGCCCACGACAGCGACGCCTTCGCCGAGATCGCCTCCCTCACGGTCGGCGAGCTGCGTGAGCTGGTGCTGCACCCGTCCTTCGCGCAGGACTGGCCACGGCTCGCGGGCGCGATCACGCCAGAAGTGGCTGCCGCGACGGCGAAGCTGATGAGCAACCTCGACCTGGTCGCCGCCGCCCACCCGTTGCGGGTGATCACCACGTGCCGCACGACCATGGGCGAGCCGGGGGTGCTCGGCTGCCGGGTGCAGCCGAACCACCCGGCCGACGACGTACGCGGCATCCTCCTCTCCGCGCTCGACGGCCTGCTGCTCGGCTGCGGCGACGCCCTCATCGGCGTCAACCCGGCGACCGACTCCGTGGACTCCTGCGCCGCGGTCCTGCACGGCCTGGCCGCCTTCGTGGACCGCCTGGCCCTGCCGACCCAGACCTGCGTCCTGGCCCATGTCACGACGCAGCTGGCGGCCCTCGAGCGGGGCGCGCCGGTGGACCTGCTCTTCCAGTCGGTCGCCGGGACCACCGCGGCCAACGCGAGCTTCGGCATCGACCTGGCGCTGCTGGCGGAGGGGCGGGAGGCGGCGCTCGAGTCGCACCGCGGCCGCGGCTACGCGGGCGAGCACGTCACCTACTTCGAGACCGGGCAGGGCAGTGCGCTCTCCGCAGAGGCGCACGCGGGCACCGACCAGCTCGTCTGCGAGGCGCGCGCACAGGCCGTCGCGCGGCTCTTCGACCCCTTCCTGGTCAACTCGGTCGTCGGCTTCATCGGCCCGGAGTACCTCGCCGATGCCAGGCAGATCACCCGCGCGGGGCTCGAGGACCACTTCGTCGGCAAGCTCATGGGCCTGCCCATGGGGTGCGACATCTGCTACACCAACCACGTCGACGCCGACCAGGACAGCAACGACGACCTGCTGCTGCTGCTGGCGTCGGCGGGCTGCACGTTCGTGATGGGCGTCCCCGCCAGCGACGACGTCATGCTCCACTACCAGTCCACCAGCTACCACGACGTCGCCACGGCGCGCCGCGTCCTCGGGCTCCGCCCGGGGCGTGAGCTCGTGGAGTGGCTGGAGGCAGCAGGGCTGTGGAGGGGCGGTGCGCTCGTCGACACGTCCGCGTCCGCCCTCCCCGGGGGCGCGCCCGGACGCGTGCTGGCGGAGCTGACCGCATGACGGGCGACGAGCTCTTCGGGGCGCGCGAGCTGGAGTCGTTGGCCGCGGTGCGCGCCCGGGTCGCCGGTGTCACGCCGGCGAGGCTGCTCGTCGGCCGGGCCGGCACGTCCTACTCCACGCGTACGCTGCTCACCCTCCGCGCCGACCACGCCGCCGCTCGGGACGCCGTCACCGCGCCGCTCGACCTCGAGGACGGGCCGCTGGCCGCAGCCCTGCGCGACGTCGGCGCGCTCGTGGTCTCCTCGCGCGCCCGCACGCTGCAGGAGCACCTTCGCCGTCCCGACCTCGGGCGCCTGCTCGACGAGGACGACCGCGGGCTGGTCCGCGACCGGTGCCCCGCCGACGTCGACCTGCAGGTGGTCGTGGGCGACGGGCTGTCGGCCGCGGCCGTGGCGGTGCACGTGCCCGTCGTCCTGCCGGCGCTGCTGGCCGCTGCGCGTGACGCCGGCTGGTCGGTGGGTCTGCCGGTCCTGGTGCGCAGGTGCCGGGTGGGCGTGCTCAACGACGTGGGCGAGGTGCTGCGCCCGCGCGCGGCGGTGCTGCTGGTGGGGGAGCGGCCAGGTCTCGCCTACGCCGAGAGCCTGTCCGCCTACGTCGCCTGGCGTCCCGGGCCCGGGCAGACCGACGCCGACCGGGTGGTGCTCTCCGGCATCAGCGCGGGCCACCGGCAGGGCCTCCCCGCGCACCGGGCCGCGGAAGCCGTCCTGGCCGCCGTCGCCTCGCGGCTCAGCCCTGAGCGGCGGCCCGGTCTGCAGGGGGGTCCAACCTCGTCAGCAGGGCGGCCAGCTCGGTGAGCTCGGTCGCGGTCAGCTGCTGCAGCGGGGGAGGCGCGGCGCCGATGACCGCCCGTGCCTCGGCCAGGGTCTCGGTGCCCTTGTCGGTGAGGGCGACGAGCTTGCGCCGGCGGTCGGCCGGGTCGGCCGTCCGCTCGACGAGGCCGAGCGCCTCCAGCGAGTTGACGATGACCGTGGTGTAGGGCCGGTCCACCTGGAGCGCCTCGGCCAGCTCGCTGTGGGCCCGCGGGCCGTCCTCGAGCAGCATGAGCAGCTTGATCCGGCCACGCCCGGTGCCCAGCGCGAGCCCGAGGTGCTCGCGGAGCTGGCGGCGCGCCGCGTACGCCTCGACGAACCCCTGCAGCTGGGCCCACACCTGCTCAGGCGTCGGCGAGCTCACGCGACCCCTCCTCCTCGAAACCGGCGCTGACGCGGGCGGCAGTGCGCAGCGCGCCCGGTCCGGTGGCCAGCACGCCCAGCACCGCGACCACGACTCCGCAGCCGGCGGTGACGCCCCAGACGGCGTGGCTCGCCCGCGCGAAGGCCGCGCCCGACGTGCCCGCCACGAGCGACCCGCTGACCGCGACGCCGAGCGACGCCCCCACCTGCCGACTGGTCGAGGCGACCGCCGCGGCCACGCCGGCCTGCGAGCGCGGCATCCCCGAGGTGGCGGTGTTGGTGATCGGCGCGTTCACGAGCCCGAAGCCGAGGCCCACCAGTGCGTACGCCAGCAGCAAGTGGCCTGTCGAGGTCTGCGGCGAGAGCCGCAGCAGCAGCGCCGATCCCGCGACGGTCGCGACGCCGGCGAGCACGAGGGGTACGCGTGGGCCGCGGCTCGCGACCAGCCGCCCGGAGAGCGGGGCGCAGACCCCGGCGACCAGCGCCATGGGCAGCGTGCGGAGGCCGGCCTCGACGGGGGAGCAGCCGCGTACCTGCTGCAGGTAGAGGGTGTTGACGAACAGGAAGGTGCCGAGGACGGCGAACGCCGCGACCGCGGTGACCGTCGCCGCGGTGAACGGCACCGAGCGGAAGAACCGCAGCTCCAGCAAGGGTTCGCTCAGGCGCAGCTCGACGACCAGCAGCGCGACCAGTGCGGCTGCCGCGACGGCGTAGAGCCCGAGGCTGCCCGGTGAGGTCCACCCGCGCTCGGGCGCCTCGATGATCGCGTAGGTCAACGACCCCAGGAACACGACGACCAGGGCCTGGCCCGTCGGGTCCAGGGCCCGGGCGCGTGCGGCGCGCGACTCCGGGACGACCAGGTTCGTCAGCACGAGGGCGAGGATGCCGATGGGCACGTTGACCCAGAAGACCGCGCGCCACCCGAGCGAGTCGACGAGCGCTCCGCCGACCAGCGGGCCGAGCGCCATGCTGACCCCGACGACACCGCCCCAGACGCCGATGGCGCGAGCGCGCTCGCGCGGGTCGCGGAAGGTGTTGACGAGGATCGCCATGGCCACCGGGTTCAGCATCGAGCCGCCCACCGCCTGCACCATGCGGAACAGCACCAGTGCCCAGAGCGCCGGCGCCAGGCTGCAGAGCAGCGACCCCGCGGTGAAGAGGACGAGCCCCGTGCGGAAGACCCGCTTCCTGCCGAGGCGGTCGCCGAGCGAGCCCGAGAGCATCAGCAGCATCGCCAGCACGAGCGTGTAGGCGTCGACGATCCACTGCAGGCCACTGAGTGGTGCGTGGAAGTCGCGGCTGACGGCGGGCAGCGCGACGTTGACGATCGTCACGTCGAGGCTCACCAGCAGCAGGCTCATGCAGCAGACGCCGAGCACCAGCCAGCGCCGGTCATCCGTTGTAGTCACACCACCATTGTGCGACTACAACGGTCGGATGGCAAGCACCGGCTCGGCACAGGAGCCCCTATCGTCGCCCGCTATGACGGAGCGCCGGGGCGGAGCGGTGCCGGAGAGCCGCAGCGGGGCCCGGACCGCCGCGCGGACGGCCGGAACCGCCTGCTGGGCGGCGGTGCGCACGACGGCGGCGGCGCCCGAGCTCGCCGCGATCCAGCTCGCCTGGGCGGCGGTCACCGCGTCGGTGTCCCTCGCGACCGTCGCGCTGACGGTCGCGGCGTACCGGCAGGCCGGCGCAGGCGGTGTCGCCCTCGCCGTGGTGCTGCGCGCCCTGCCCAGCGTCGTGACCGGGCCGCTGATCGCCCTGTGGATGCGGCGGGCCACGCCCTACTCGCTCATGGCGGTGGCCGCGGCGGCGGGTGCGCTCGCCGCCGGCGCGAGTGCGGCGTCCGTCGGTTCGCTCCCGGCGCTCGTGGGCTGCGGGCTCGTCATGACCGTGGCGGCCCGCAGCTTCCGGACGGCCCAGCTGGCGGTCCTTCCCCGCGTCACCCGCGGGCTGCGGCAGCTCACCGCTGCCAACGTGATGTGCACGGCGGTCGACGGGCTGGGCGTGCTGCTCGGACCGGTGGTCGCGGCCGCCTGCATCGCGCTCGCCGGCCCGGTCGCCGCCTTCGTCGCCGCAGCTGGCCTGCTCCTGCTCGGCTCGGGCCGGATGCTGGTGCTCCGGCTGTCCGCCGGCCGTCCCGCAGACCCCCTCCCGCCGTTCGAGGGGTCCCGCGACGGTCCCCGCCCGTCGCTGCTCCTCCTGCTCCGGCTCCCGGTTCCCCGTCTGGTGCTCGGGCTGCTCCTGCCGCAGGCTGCGCTGTCCGGCGCGCTGCGGGTACTCTACGCGCCGGTGTCGGACACCCTCGGCGGGGGCGACGCCGCTGTGGGACTGCTGACCTCGGCGTTCGGGGTCGGCGGGCTGCTCGCCTCGCTCTGCATGTTCGCGCTGGCCGGGTCGTCACGGCTCGGCATGCTCGTGGCGGCGGGCCTGTCGCTGTGGGCCGTGCCCCTCGTCCTGGTCAGCGGCGCGCCGGACCTGCCGGCCGCGCTGGTCCTGCTCGCCGCGGTCGGCGCCGGCAACGCGGTCTTCGACGTCGCGAGCATCACGCTGCTGCAGCGCGGTGTGCCCGACCCCTTGCTGGGCAACGCCTTCGCGCTGCGTCAGACCCTGTCGGTGCTCGCATCGTGCGCCGGTGCCGCCGTGGCGGCTCCCGTCGCCGACGCCGCAGGCACGCGGTGGGCCCTGGTCGCGCTGGCACTGCCGGTGTGCCTGCTCGTCCTGGTCGTCCTGCCCGGCCTGCACCGCCTCGACCGCACGCTGGGCGGCCCGGCCGGTGGGGTGGCGCTGCTGCGCGCGCTCCCGGCGTTCGAGCTCCTGCCGGGACCCGAGCTGGAACGGCTCGCGCTGCGGCTGCGACGCCAGGACGCCGGAGAGGGCGAGGTCGTGGTCCGCCAGGGCGAGGCCGGCAGCTCCTACTGGGTCGTCGAGGCCGGCACCCTGTCGGTGCTGGTCGACGGTGCGGAGGTCGGGCGCCTGGGACCCGGCGACGCGTTCGGGGAGATCGCGCTGCTCCGCGACGTGCCGCGCACGGCGAGCGTCGTCGCTCGCAGCGACGTGGTGCTGCAGGCGCTGGAGCGCGAGGACTTCCTGGCGGCGATGGCCTCTCCCGCAGTGCTGGCCACCTGGGACGCCGTCGTGGACGCCCGGCTCGACCGGGCCGCGCCCGCGGCCCGGCAGGGCGACGAGCGGGCGTAGCAGGGCCTGCGACGCACGAGGCCCCGCGCGACGGGAGTCGCGCAGGGCCTGGGGGATCCTGCGAGGAGCTGTGGTGCACGAGGTGTGTCCGAGGGGGGACTTGAACCCCCACGCCCGATAAAGGGCACTAGCACCTCAAGCTAGCGCGTCTGCCATTCCGCCACCCGGACATGCCGCTCGACCCGGCACCGGAGTGACGGCCTTGCGGCAGACGTAGACGATAGCAGGGCTCGGCACCCGCCCTGGCAGGATGGCGCCCATGAGCACCGAGGCGAGCCCGTCGAGCACCCGAGTCGACCCCGAGGACGAGGTCGTCGAGCTGTGCTCGGAGCTCATCCGCATCGACACCTCCAACTACGGCGACGGTTCGGGGCCGGGGGAGCGGGTGGCCGCCGAGCGGGTCGCCGAGCTGCTCGCCGAGGTGGGGCTCGACCCGGTGATGGTGGAGAGCGAGCCCGGCCGCGCCAGCGTCGTCGCGCGCATCGAGGGCTCCGACCCGAGTCGCACCGACGCCCTGCTGCTGCACGGCCACCTCGACGTGGTGCCGGCGCGCGCGGAGGACTGGCAGGTCGACCCGTTCTCCGGGGAGGTGCAGGACGGCTGCGTCTGGGGCCGTGGCGCCGTCGACATGAAGGACATGGACGCGATGATCCTGGCCGTGCTGCGCGCCCGGCTGCGCGAGGGCCGCCGGCCCGCGCGGCCGGTCGTCGTCGCGTTCCTCGCCGACGAGGAGGCCAGCGGCCACAAGGGCGCCCACTTCGTCGCCGACCACCACGCCGACCTGCTGGAGGGCTGCACCGAGGCGATCAGCGAGGTCGGCGGCTTCTCCGTCCACGCCGGCGGCAAGCGGTTCTACGCGATCGAGACCGCCGAGAAGGGCCTGGCCTGGATGCGCCTGCGCGCGGCCGGGCGGGCGGGCCACGGCTCCATGGTCGCCACCGACAACGCCGTCACCGAGCTGTGCGCCGCGGTGACCCGCCTGGGCCAGTACCAGTGGCCGCTGCGCATGACCAAGACCGTGCGGCTGTTCCTCGAGGCCGTCAGCGAGGAGACCGGCGTCGCCTTCGACCCCGACGACCCGAGCGCACTGCTCACCGAGCTCGGCGCGCTCGCGCGCATCGTCGGCGCGACGCTGCGCAACACCACCAACCCGACCGTGCTCCAGGCCGGCTACAAGGCCAACGTCATCCCGCAGGAGGCCTTCGCGCAGGTCGACGGCCGCTTCCTCCCCGGCTACGAGGACGAGTTCTTCGCCACCGTCGACGAGCTGCTCGGCCCGAACGTCACGCGCGAGTTCGTCGCCCACGACATCGCCGTCGAGGTCGACCCCGGCGGCGCGCTCTGGGAGAAGATGGAGGCCGCGCTGCTCGCCGAGGACCCCGGCGCCCGCGTCGTCCCCTACTGCCTCTCCGGCGGCACCGACACCAAGTCCTTCACGCCGCTGGGCATCACCGGCTACGGCTTCGCCCCGCTGCGGATGCCCGCCGACCTCGACTTCAGCGGCATGTTCCACGGCGTCGACGAGCGGGTGCCGGTCGACGGCCTGCAGTTCGGCGTACGCGTGCTCGACCGCCTGCTCGACAGCCTCTGAGGGGACGGCCGTCCGTCTCGACGGCCGTCGCGAGCCGCCGCTAGGGCTCGCGGGACGAGGGCACCCGCAGCGCCTCGGCCAGCTCGTCGAGGCGCTCGTTGACGGCCTGCGCGAGCATGTCGCGCTGCATGGCCGGGAGCTGGACCAACCCCTGGAGCCATCCCTCGACCTCGAGCTCGTCGGCCTCGCCGCCCAGCGAGAAGTAGCGCAGCCACACCGACGAGAGCGTCACCGCCTTGCGGGCGAGCGCGGCGGCGAGCGCGCGGCGCTGCAGCTCCGCGCGGTCCTCGGGCTCGCTCACCGCTCGCGCCGGGCGGTCGACTCGACCAGAGCGCGGGCCACGCTCTCGACGGGGCGGTGCTCCTGGTTGGCCATCGACACCAGCTCGGCGAAGGCCCCCGCCTCGTCGAGCCCTCTCGAGGACATGAGGATGCCCCGGGCGAGCGCGCCGAGCTCGCGGGCGCGCAGCGCGTCCTTCAAGCCCTCGGACAGCCGCTCCGACGCGTCGTAGGCCTGCACGTTGGCGAGCAGCAGCGCCGCCTGCACGCTGAAGAGCCCGAGCAGGTACGCGGCGCGGTCGCCGAGCGCGCCGGGCTCCGCCGCGTAGACCTTGATCACGCCGACCACCACGTCGCCGGCGACGAGCGGGGTGCTGAGCGCCGACCCGAAACCGATGTCCTGCGCGCGGGCCGCCCAGCGCGGCCAACGTCGGTCGGTCGCCGTGTCGTCGACGCGCACCATCGTGCGGCTGCGGTAGGCGGCCAGGCAGGGGCCCTCGTCCAGGTCGTACTGCAGCTCGTCAGCCCGCTCGACGTCGGGGCCGGTCGCCGCCGCGGTCTGGCGGGTGCCGTCGCGGTCGACGAGCGTGATGCCGACGCCCGACGCGCCCGGCACCGCCTCGAGGGCCAGCACCGTCACCAGCCGCAGCGCGGTGTCGACGGTCTCGGAGCTGATGAGCAGCCCGTTCATGCGCGCGAAGACGGCGACCAGCTCGGAGGGCACCGCCATCGGCTCGCTCATCCCCTGGATGTTCCCCGCAGCGCCGTCCGCGACGCCCCCTGCCCCGACCCCCCGCCTCCCTCATCGCGGTCCTGGGGGTTGCGTCAGGCGGTGCGGGTGACGCGGATGACCCGACGGCGCAGCTCGACCCAGCGGCGGCCGTCGGGGTAGAGCCGCAGCCGCGCCAGCTCCCAGTGGCCGTACTCCGCCTGCTCGGTCAGGAAGCGGCGCGCGTCACCGCGGGTCGTGCCCCGCGGCATCGACAAGGTCCGGGTCTCCCACTCACGCACCCGACCACTGTAGGGGCGGCGCAGGGCCCCGGAGCGGTAGCGTTCCGGCTGTGCCCGCACCCGACGCCCCTGGCTCGCACCTCCCCGACCCCACCGAGGAGGACGTCCGCACCGCTGCCCGGGCCTTCGTGACCGCCTTCGACCGGCACCTGCGCACGGTCGAGACCCGCTCGGGCGAGGCCGACCCCCGCGTCGCCGAGGCCTTCGGCGAGCTGCGCACCGCCTTCCTCGACTACGAGGACACGCTCTACGACGTCTACGACGAGGTCGTCCCGTTCGAGGTCGTCGAGGACGACGAGTTCGACGACGACGAGGACGACGACGAGGACGAGCTCGACGACGAGCTGGACGAGGACGACGACGAGGGCGACGAGGACGTCGAGGTCAGCGACCTGGGCGACGGGCGCCGCTAGCTCACTCCTCGAGCAGACGGCCCAGCCGCGTACGCCGTGGCCGGGCCGGCAGCGCCACCGCCGCGGGGAGCGCGGCACCGAGCCCGGTGACCAGCGAGACGTGCCGGCGGGCGCGGTGCAGGGCGCCGAGCACCAGGTCACGGCGGACGGCGCCGGCCGCCGAGGGCGGCAGCACCAGCACCACGGCCTCGGCGTCCTCGCCCCAGCCGGCCGCCGGCTCCACCCGGGCGGGGGTCGCGGCACCCAGGGCCCGCACGCCCGCCGCGCCGCGGACCAGCGGCGAGAGCACGAGCACCTCGCCGGCCGCCACGCCGAACGCCCGGGGGATCGAGGCCTCCATCAGCTGGGCAGCGCGCGCCGCAGCCCGCTCGTCGGTGTCGACCGGCACCACGACCACGCTGCGCTCCGGGGTGGCCAGCGCTTCCGGCGGCGGCAGGACGCCGGCCCGCACCGCCGCGCGCAGCTGCTCGAGCGCCGAGGCGTCCGCCGGCGGCGCGTCGACCCGCACCACCTCCAGCGACGCGCTCGCGGCCAGGTCGCGCAGGACCGCCCCCGGCGTCGCGGCGGGCAGGTCGGGGTCGCCGGCCACCACGACCGAGCCGCCCTCGGGCACCTCGGCGAGCTGCTCGGCGAACGACGCGAGGTCCAGCCGCTCGGCGTCGTCGAGCACGAGGTCGGGCTCGCCCGGCAGGGCGGCGACGGCCGCGTCGCGCGCCTCGCCGCGCGGCCCGACCACGACGCGCACGCTGCCCTCGGTGACCAGCAGCCGCTCGACCTCCTCGGCGGCGTCCTGCTCGAGCAGCGCCAGGCCGGGCAGCGCCAGCACGCCGTCGTCGAGCAGTGCGACGGCGCCCGCGTCGAGCGCCCCGCGCAGCCCGGCGGCCGGGTCGCCGACCTCCAGCGCCCCGAGCGCGCGGACGAGCACCTCGGCCGGCAGCCAGGTCGACCCGTCGCGAGCAGCCCGCGACAGCAGCCAGCACGCGAGGGCGGCCGCCCGCACGCCGTCGGGCGGCGGCGGGCCCGCAGCGGCGGCGCGCCCCGGCGTACCCCCCGGTGCCAGCAGCGCCGCGGACCACGCGTCGCCCAGCAGCCCCTCGCTCACGCGCGCGGCGCGGCCGACACGTCGTCGAGCGCCGAGACGATGGCGGGCGGCAGCTCGGGGGCCGCTTCGGCGGCCAGGGAGGTACGCAGCTGGGCCGGTGTGCGCGCGCCGACGACCCCGGCGCTGAGGCCCGGGCGGGCGAGCAGCCAGCCGAGCGACACCGCGAGCGGGGTGGTGCCGAGGCCGTCGGCGGCGGTCGCGACCGCGTCGGTGACCGAGCGCGCGCGGCCGTGCAGCAGCGACTCGAGCTCGGGGCCCGAGCCCGACGACGCGGCCCGCGAGTCCGACGGGATGCCGTGGCGGTACTTGCCCGTGAGCACGCCGCGGCCCAGCGGAGCACCGGCGAGGACGCCGAGCCCGAGCGACGTGCTGGCCGGCACCAGCTCCTGCTCGGCCCGTCGGGCCACCAGCGACCACTCCGCCTCGGCCGCCACCAGCGGTGTGCGGTGCAGCGCCTCCTGCAGCGTGGCCGCCCGCGCGGCCTGCCACCCGGTGGTGCCGGAGAGCCCGACGTAGGCGGCGCGCCCGCTGCTCACAGCGGCGTCGGCCGCCGAGAGCGCCTCGTCGACGGGCACGTCGTCGCTCCAGCCGTGCAGCAGCCAGAGGTCGACAGCGCCGGTGCCGAGCCGGGCGAGCGAGGCGTCGAGCCCGCGGAGCAGGCCGCGGCGCGAGCGCCCGGCCGCGGCCGACGAGCGGGAGGCGAGCACCAGGTCGGCGCCGGCGTGCGCGCCGGCGAGCAGCGCACCCACGACCGACTCGGCCGCGCCGGCGCCGTCGTCGGGGGAGGTCTGCAGCAGGGTGCCGCCGCCGTCGCGGAAGGCGCGCAGCAGGTCGGAGGCGTCGAGCTCGTCGACCTCGCGGCCCCACGTCGAGGTGCCGAGGCCGAGCCTCGAGACCCGCAGCCCGCTGCGTCCCACCTGCCGGATCTCCACGGGTCGCGAGCCTAGCGGCGGGCGGGGGACCTGCCTGACGCGGCGCGCGCGGTTCAGGTCGATGTCAGGTCCGGCCCGGTAGTCTTCGCCCCGGTCGAGGCGGTGCCGGGTCAATGACGGTCGGGCAGTGCGCCCGCCCGCCGACCCGTCCGTGACCCCTTCGCCAGGAGACCGCATGACCGACTCGATGAACGCCCTGCAGGCCGCCGTGCTGGGGGTGGTCGAGGGGCTCACCGAGTTCCTGCCCGTGTCCTCGACCGGCCACCTCACCATCGTCGAGAGCCTGCTCGGGCTGAAGGTCGACGACGACGGCGTGACCGCGTTCACCGCCGTCATCCAGGTCGGCGCCATCCTCGCCGTCATCCTGTTCTTCCGCGCCGAGATCATTCGCATGGTCACGGCCGTCGTGCGCGGGATCCGCGACCCCGAGGAGCGGCGCTCGCTCGACTTCCGGCTGGCGATGTACGTCGTGGCGGGCACCATCCCGGCCGGCATCATCGGCCTGGCCGCGCAGAAGCTGGTCGAGGGCCCGCTGCGCAGCCTCTACATCGTCGGCGCCTCGCTGGTCATCTGGTCCGGTGCGATGTGGTGGGCCGAGAAGCACGGGCGCCAGGAGCGCGGCGAGGCGCAGCTGACCCTGCGCGACGGCGTGGTCGTCGGCCTCTCCCAGGTGCTGGCGGTGCTCTTCCCCGGCGTCTCCCGCTCGGGCGCGACGATCTCGACGGCGCTGTGGCTGGGCGTCGACCGCGTCGCCGCGACCCGGCTCTCGTTCTTCCTGGCCATCCCGATCCTGCTCGCCGCGGGCGTGCTCGAGCTGCCCAAGGCGCTCCACCCCGCCGCCGACGCTACGCAGATCGGCGCCGGCAACCTGCTCATCGGGACGGTGGTGTCCTTCGCCGTCGGCTACGCCGCGGTCGCCTGGCTGCTGCGCTTCGTGGCCTCCAACAGCATCGCGAAGTTCGTGCCCTACCGGGTGGTCGTCGGCGTGGTCGTGCTGGTGTCGGTCGCGGCCGGCTGGATCGACGCGACGTGAGCACCGTGGTCCTGGTCCGGCACGGGCGTACGACGGCCAACGCCTCCGGCGTGCTCGCCGGGTGGAGCGAGGGCGTGGGCCTCGACGACACCGGGCGCGCGCAGGCGGTCGCGACGGGCGCGCGGCTCGCCGGCGTACCCCTCGCCGCCGCGGTCGTCAGCCCGCTGCAGCGCTGCCAGGAGACCGCCGACGCGCTGCTCGCCGGGCGCGAGGTGCCCCGCCGCGACGACGCCCGCCTGGGGGAGTGCGGCTACGGCGACTGGACCGGCAAGGAGCTCAAGGTCCTCGCCAAGGACCCGCTGTGGAAGGTCGTCCAGGACCACCCGAGCGGCATGCGCTTCCCCGGCGGGGAGTCGCTGCTCGAGGTGCAGACCCGTGCGGTCACGGCCGTGCGCGAGACCGGCGCCGCGCTGCCCGACGACGCGGTCTGGCTGGCCGTGTCGCACGGTGACGTCATCAAGGCGGTGCTGGCCGACGCGCTGGGCATGCACCTCGACGCCTTCCAGCGCATCGTCGTCGACCCGTGCTCGGTCTCGGTCGTGCGCTACACCTCGACCCGCCCGTTCGTCTTGCGCATGAACGACGCCGGGCCCGACCTGTCGTGGCTCGCTCCTCCGGCGCGCAAGAGGCGCAGCCGGCGGTCGGCCGCGAGCAGCGCCGACGCCGTCGTCGGCGGCGGGTCCGGACCCGCCTGACGGCCCGCGGATAGGCTCTCCTGGTGCCACGACAGCTGTTCGAGTACGACCCGCCCGAGCGCTTCGTCGCCGGGACCATCGGCGAGCCCGGGGCCCGCGCGTTCTACCTGCAGGCCACCGCCTTCGGCCGCACCACCACGGTGGCGCTGGAGAAGGGGCAGGTGGCCGCGCTCGCCGACCGGGTCGAGGACCTCCTCGACGAGGTCGTCCGGCGCACGGCCGGCACGGCCGCCGTGCCCGCGGTCGCCCCGGCCGACCTCGACGACGACGGCCCGCTCGAGCTCCCCGTCACCGAGGAGTTCCGCGTCGGGACGATGGCCCTGGCCTGGGACGCCGACACCGAGCAGCTGGTCGTCGAGGCGCAGGCGCTGGTCGAGGACGACGAGGCCGCCGAGGAGCCGCTCTCCGACGACGACTCCCCCGAGGGTCCCGACCTGCTCCGCGTGCGGATGTCCGGTGCGGCCGGGCGCGCGTTCGCCAAGCGGGCCAAGGCGCTGGTGGCCTCGGGCCGGCCGGCGTGCCCCTTCTGCGGGCTGCCGCTCGACCCGGGCGGGCACATCTGCCCGCGCGCGAACGGCTACCGGAGATGACACTGGTCGCGTGAGCCAGAGCAGCCAGGGCAGCGGGGGCGGCGCCGGCGACGGCGTCCGCCTCGAGACCGCCGACGCGCTCGAGCTGCTTCGCCACGGCACCATCGAGGTCGAGGGCCGCATGGTCGACGCGTCCAACGCGACGCTGTTCGCCCGCATCTCCCACGCGGGCGTCAGCTCGTCGTGCATCTACAAGCCGGTTGCCGGCGAGCGCCCGCTGTGGGACTTCCCCGACGGCACGCTGGCCGGCCGGGAGGTCGCCGCCTACCTCGTCTCGGAGGCGGGCGGCTGGGGCGTCGTGCCGCCCACCGTCCACCGCGACGGGCCGTTCGGCCCGGGCATGGTGCAGCTCTGGGTCGACACCGACGACACCGTCGAGCTCGTCGACATCCTCCCGCGCCCGGCGATGCCACGGGGCTGGTGCGCCGTCCTCGACGCCCGCGGCAACGAGGGCGAGCAGGTGGTGCTCGCCCACGCCGACGACCCGCGGCTGCGCTCGATGGCCGTCTTCGACGTCGTGGTCAACAACGCCGACCGCAAGGGCGGCCACATCCTGCCGGTCGGGCCGGCGCCCGACGATCCGGTGCACGGCGTCGACCACGGCATCAGCTTCAACGTCGAGGAGAAGCTGCGCACGGTGCTGTGGGGCTGGGCGGCCCGCCGACTGCGCCCGGAGGACGTCGAGGCGCTCACCCGCGTCGAGGCCGCCCTCGGCGGCTCCCTCGGCGCCGCGATGGCCGGGCACCTGACCCGCGCCGAGGTCGCGGTCACGACCCGACGCGTACGCCGCCTGCTCCGTGCCGGCAGCATGCCGCTGCCCTCGGAGGGGTGGCCGGCGATCCCCTGGCCGGCGTTCTAGGCGTCCGAGGGGTTCTGGGACCGGGCGCGGTCGGGCGCCCGGCAGCGGCGAACTAGGCTTGCGCGGTGCTCGCCTGGCCGGCCCCCGCGGTCCCCGAACTCCCCGGCACCGGCTACGGCCTGGTGCTCCACGACTCCGCGACCGGTGCCCCCGTCGCCGTCGGAGGCGGGGAGCGCAGCAGCCTCTACGTCTGCGGCATCACGCCCTACGACGCGACGCACATGGGCCACGCGGCGACCTACGTCGCCTTCGACCTCGTCCAGCGCGTCTGGCGCGACGCCGGCTCGACCGTGCGCTACGCCCAGAACGTCACCGACGTCGACGACCCGCTGCTCGAGCGCGCCGCCGCCACGGGCGTCGACTGGCGCGAGCTCGCGGCGAGCGAGGTGGCGCTGTTCCGCGAGGACATGGCCGCGCTCGGCGTGATCCCGCCGGACGCCTACGTCGCGGTGACCGACGTCGTGCCGGCCGTCGCGGCCGCCGTGGCCCGGCTGCTCGAGGCCGGCACCGCCTACGCCCTGGACGACGGCGACGTCTACTTCGACGTCAAGAGCGACCCGGAGTTCGGGTCGGTCTCGCACTTGTCCGACGCCGAGGCGGTGGCCCTGTCGGCCGAGCGCGGCGGCGACCCCGAGCGCCCGGGCAAGCGCAACCCGCTCGACCCGCTGCTGTGGCGCGCCGAGCGGCCCGGCGAGCCGGCGTGGGACTCGCCCGTCGGGCGCGGGCGCCCCGGCTGGCACATCGAGTGCACGGTCATCGCCCTCGACGCGCTCGGCGCCGGCTTCGACCTGCAGGGCGGCGGCAGCGACCTGGTCTTCCCCCACCACGAGATGAGCGCGGCGCACTCCCACGCGCTCGGATCGCCCTTCGCGCGCGCCTACTCGCACGCCGGGATGGTGGGCTACGACGGGGCCAAGATGTCCAAGTCGCGCGGCAACCTCGTGCTCGTCTCGAGGCTGCGCGCCGAGGGGCGCGACCCCGCCGCCGTCCGGCTGGCGCTGCTGGCCCACCACTACCGCTCCGACTGGGAGTGGACGCCGGCCGGGCTCGAGCAGGCCGAGCAGCGCCTGCGCACCTGGCGCGACGCGCTCGCCATGAACGAGGGCCCGGCGCCCGAGCCGGTGCTCGAGCAGGTGCGCCGCGCGATGGCCGACGACCTCGACTCCCCGCGCGCCCTCGGCGCCGTCGACGCGTGGGCCGAGGCGGCGCTGCGCGGCGAGGGCGACGTGCCGGGCGCCGCCGGCCTGGTCGCGCGCACGGTCGACGCGCTGCTCGGCGTACGCCTCTAGCCGGTCGAGGGGCCCGTCGCCGCCGCGCCCGTCAGCCGTGCGCGGTGGGCGGCCCGTCGCCGCGGCGGCGCAGGTAGCGCTCGAACTCCTTGGCGATGGCCTCGCCGCTCGCCTCGGGCAGCTCGGCGGTGTCCTTGGCCTCCTCGAGCCCGCGGACGTAGTCGGCGACCTCGGAGTCCTCGGCCGCCAGCTCGTCGACCCCGTGCTCCCAGGCGCGGGCGTCCTCGGGCAGCTCGCCGAGCGGGATGCTCAGGTCGAGCAGGTCCTCGACGCCGCGCAGGAGCGCGAGGGTCGCCTTGGGCGACGGCGGCTGGGCGACGTAGTGGGGGACCGCGGCCCACAGCGACACCGCGGGCATGCCGACGCGGCCGGCCGCGTCCTGCAGCACGCCGACGATGCCGGTCGGGCCCTCGTAGGTGGAGACCTCCACGCCGAGCTGGCGCGCCAGCCCCGCGTCGGTCGCCGAGCCGGTGACCGGGATGGGCCGGGTGTGGGGCGCGTCGGCCAGCAGCGCGCCGAGGGTGACGACCATCTCGACGCCGAGGTCGGAGGCGAGGGCGAGCACCTCGGCGGTGAACGCGCGCCAGCGCATGTTGGGCTCGATGCCGCGCACCAGGACGACGTCGCGGCCGGTGCCCGGCAGCCGGGCCCACGAGAGCCGCGTCGTGGGCCACGTGACGTGGCGGGTGCCGTCGTCGTCGATGGAGACCATCGGGCGGTTGACCTGGAAGTCGTAGTAGTCGTCGGGGTCGATGGCCGCGACGGGGGAGGCGTCCCAGACGCGCTCGAGGTGCTCGACCGCTCCGGTCGCCGCCTCGCCTGCGTCGTTCCAGCCCTCGAAGGCCGCGATGAGCACAGGGTCCACCAGCTCGGGGACGCCTTCGAGCTCGATCACGCGCAACTCCTCGGTCCGGGTCGGCGGGCGCGACACCGGGTCAGCACAGCCTACGCTCGCGCCCGCCGCGTAGGCTGGGCCCCACGCGCCACCCCGTGGCGCGCCTGCTGGCCTGCCCGCTCCACCCGGAGGTGCCCGTGTCCCGAACCCCCTCGTCGTTGCGGGAGGCGCTGTCCCAGCGCGTCGTCGTGGCCGACGGGGCGATGGGCACGATGCTGCAGGCCCAGGACCCGACCCTCGACGACTTCGAGGGCCTCGAGGGCTGCAACGAGGTCCTCAACGTCACGCGTCCCGACATCGTGCGCTCGGTGCACGACGCCTACCTCGCCGTCGGGGTCGACTGCATCGAGACCAACACCTTCGGCGCCAACCTCAGCGCCCTGGGCGAGTACGACATCCCGCACCGCGTCTACGAGCTGTCCGAGGCCGGCGCCCGCATCGCCCGCGAGGCGGCCGACGCGTGGTCCACACCTGACCACCCGCGCTGGGTCATCGGCTCGATCGGGCCCGGCACCAAGCTGCCGACGCTCGGCCACACCACCTACCGGGCGCTGCGCGACGCCTACGAGGCCAACGCGGCCGGGCTCATCGCCGGCGGCGCCGACCTGGTCCTGGTCGAGACCGCGCAGGACCTGCTCCAGGTCAAGGCGGCCGTCGTCGGTGCCAAGCGCGCCATCGCCAACAGCGACCGCGACGTGCTGCTCTTCGCGCAGGTGACCGTCGAGACGACGGGCACGATGCTGCTCGGCTCCGAGATCGGCGCGGCTCTCACGGCGATCGAGCCGCTGGGCGTCGACGGCATCGGCCTCAACTGCGCCACCGGCCCGGCCGAGATGAGCGAGCACCTCCGCCACCTCGCGCGCCACGCGGGCATCGCTCTCTCCTGCATGCCCAACGCGGGCCTGCCGCAGCTGACCTCCGACGGCGCGTCCTACCCGCTCACCCCCGGCGAGCTCGCCGACGCCCACGACGCGTTCACCCGCGACTACGGCCTCTCGCTCGTCGGCGGCTGCTGCGGCACCACCCCCGAGCACCTTCGTGCGGTGGTCGAGCGCGTACGCGGCCGTGCGGTCGCCGAGCGCACCCCGCAGCGCGAGCCCGGCGTCGCCAGCCTCTACACCGCCGTGCCGTTCAAGCAGGACGCGTCCTACCTGTCCATCGGCGAGCGCACGAACGCCAACGGCAGCAAGGCGTTCCGCGAGGTCATGCTCGCCGGGCGCTACGACGACTGCGTCGAGATCGCGCGCGACCAGACCCGCGACGGTGCTCACCTGCTCGACGTCTGCATCGACTACGTCGGCCGCGACGGCGTCGACGACATCCGCCAGGTCGTGAGCCGGTTCGCCACCGCCTCGACCCTGCCGCTCGTGCTCGACTCCACCGAGCCCGCGGTCCTCGAGGCCGGGCTCGAGCTGCTCGGCGGGCGCCCGGTCGTCAACTCGGTCAACTTCGAGGACGGCGACGGCCCGACCTCGCGCTTCCGGCGCATCATGCCGCTGGTCAAGGAGCACGGCGCCGCCGTCGTCGCGCTGACCATCGACGAGGAGGGCCAGGCGCGCACCGCGGAGGCCAAGGTACGCATCGCCTCCCGCCTCATCGACGACCTGACCGGCGAGTGGGGGATGCGCGTCGAGGACATCATCGTCGACTGCCTCACCTTCCCCATCGCCACTGGCCAGGAGGAGACCCGGCGCGACGCGCTCGAGACGATCGAGGCCATCCGGGAGGTCAAGCGCCGCTACCCGTCGGTGCAGACCACGCTGGGGCTCTCGAACGTCTCCTTCGGCCTCAACCCGGCCGCCCGCATCGTGCTCAACTCGGTCTTCCTCCACGAGTGCGTCGAGGCCGGCCTCGACTCGGCGATCGTGCACGCGGCCAAGATCGTGCCGACGGCGCGCATCCCCGAGGAGCAGCGCGAGGTCGCGCTCGACATGGTCTACGACCGCCGGCGCGAGGGCTACGACCCGCTCGAGCGCTTCCTCGACCTGTTCGAGGGCGTCGACGCCGCGTCCGTGCGCGCCACCCGCGCCGAGGAGCTGGCGGCCCTGCCGCTCGAGGAGCGCCTGGCCCGCCGCATCATCGACGGCGAGCGCAACGGGCTCGAGGCCGACCTCCAGCAGGCGCTCGACTCGGGCTTCACCGCGCTGCAGGTCGTCAACGACCACCTGCTCGGCGGCATGAAGGTCGTCGGCGAGCTGTTCGGCTCCGGGCAGATGCAGCTGCCGTTCGTGCTCCAGAGCGCCGAGGTCATGAAGGCCGCGGTCGCCTGGCTCGAGCCGCACATGGAGAAGTCCGACGACGGCGGCAAGGGCAAGATCGTGCTCGCCACGGTCAAGGGCGACGTCCACGACATCGGCAAGAACCTCGTCGACATCATCCTGTCCAACAACGGCTATGACGTCGTCAACATCGGCATCAAGCAGCCGGTGTCGGCGATCCTCGAGGCCGCCGAGGAGCACGACGCCGACGTGATCGGCATGTCCGGCCTGCTCGTGAAGTCGACCGTGATCATGCGCGAGAACCTCGAGGAGCTCAACGCCCGCGGCATCGCCACGCGCTTCCCGGTCATCCTGGGCGGCGCGGCGCTGACCCGCGCCTACGTCGAGGAGGACCTCGCCGAGATCTACGCCGGCCAGGTGCGCTACGCCCGTGACGCGTTCGAGGGCCTGCGCCTCATGGACGCGATGATCGGGGTCAAGCGTGGCGTCCCTGGCGCCCAGCTCCCCGAGCTGCGCAAGCGCAAGGTGCGCGGCGCGACCATCACGCTGACCGAGCCGGAGGACATGCCGGCCCGCTCCGACGTGGCGCTCGACAACCGCGTCCCCGAGCCGCCGTTCTGGGGCACCCGTGTCGTCAAGGGCATCGCGCTGGCCGACTACGCCGCGTTCCTCGACGAGCGGGCGACGTTCATGGGCCAGTGGGGCCTCAAGTCGACCAAGGGCGACGGGCCGTCCTACGAGGAGCTCGTCGAGACCGAGGCGCGCCCGCGGCTGCGCATGTGGCTCGACCGCATCCGGTCGGAGTCGCTGCTCGAGGCCGCGGTCGTCTACGGCTACTTCCGGGCGTGGAGCGAGGGCGACGACCTGGTCGTGGCCGGCGAGGACGGCGGCGAGCTGCAGCGCTTCACGTTCCCGCGCCAGCGCCGCGACCGGCACCTGTGCCTGTCGGACTTCTTCCGTCCCAAGGACTCCGGCGAGACCGACGTCATCGCCTTCCAGGTCGTGACCATGGGCAACCGGGTCAGCGAGTTCGCCAACGAGCTGTTCGCAGCCAACTCCTACCGCGACTACCTCGAGATCCACGGGCTCTCGGTGCAGCTCACCGAGGCGCTGGCGGAGATGTGGCACGCCCGCGTGCGCGAGGAGCTCGGCTTCGGCGCCGAGGACGGCGACCTGGCGGGGATGCTGCGCGGCCAGGACTACCGCGGCTCGCGCTACTCCTTCGGCTACCCCGCCTGCCCCGACCTCGAGGACCGCGCGAAGCTCGTCGCGCTGCTCAACCCCGAGCGGGTCGGCGTCTCCCTGTCGGAGGAGCTCCAGCTCCACCCGGAGCAGTCGACCGACGCGATGATCGTCCACCACCCCGAAGCGAAGTACTTCAACGTCTAGTGTCCGAAGCCGTCGTGCGCTGAGCTGCCGCTCCGCGCACGCGGCTTCGGACACCGCGCTTCGGACACCACGCCCCTGCGAAAGGCCGACCGTGTCCTCTGCCCTGCAAGCCGTGTTCTTCGACATGGACGGCACGCTCGTCTCCAGCGAGGAGCTCTGGTTCGAGAGCGAGCTCGCCATCTGCTCCGAGCTCGGAGGTGTCTGGACCGAGGCTGACCAGGAGGCGGCGCTGGGCGGGCAGCTCACGACGACGGCGGCCATGCTGCTCGCCCGGGCCGGTCGCGACGACATGGGCGTCGACGAGGTCGCGCAGTGGATGCTGACCGACATGGAGCGGCGACTGCGTACCTCTCCGGTCCACTGGATGCCGGGTGCGCGCGAGCTGCTCGAGTCCGTACGCGCCGCAGGCGTGCCGTGCGCGCTGGTGACCGCGTCCTACCGCTCGCTCGCCGACGCCGTGCTCGACGCCGTGGGCCACGACCGGTTCGACACCACCGTCGCCGGTGACGAGGTGCCGAACATGAAGCCCGCTCCCGACGCCTACCTCGAGGCCGCCCGCCGGCTCGGCGTCGACCCGCGCGGCTGCGTGGTCATCGAGGACTCGCCGACCGGCGTGCGCGCCGGCGAGGCCGCCGGCTGTGCCGTGCTCGCGGTGCCGAGCCTCGGGAGCGTCGAGCCGGCACCGACGCGTACGCTCGTCGGCTCGCTCGAGCAGGTCGATCTCGACTTCCTGCGTGGTCTGGTCGACGCGCCGCTGCGCCAGGCGAGCGCCTGACGCAGCGGGGGCCTCAGTCCTCGCCGACGTCGCGCACGACGCGGTTGAGGACCGTCGAGACGATCGAGATGACCAGCGCCCCCAGCACCGCGGCCCAGAAGCCGTCGACGTCGAGGTGCACGGTCAGCTTCGCGGTGATGCCGACCAGTGCCGCGTTGACCACGAGGGCGAACAGCCCCAGCGTGAGCAGCGTCAGCGGGAACGCCAGCACCCGCAGCACCGGCCCGATCACCGCGTTGACGAGGCCGAAGAGCAGCGCCACCCACAGGTAGGTCGCCCAGCCCCCGCTCACCTGGATGCCCGGCACGATCCAGGCGGCCAACCAGATGGCGAGGACCAGCACGAGCCAGCGGAGCGCGAGTCGGAGCACCATGCCGGCAGCCTAGGGGGCCTCAGTCGGTCGCGATCGCCTGCAGCACGTCGAGCCGTGCCGCCCGTCGCGCCGGCAGCACCGCGGCGAGCACCCCTGCCAGGGCCGCGACCACGAGGTAGACCACGAGGCTGCCCGTCGGGATGCCGAGCTCGGTGATGCCCTGCCCGGCCAGCGCCCGCTGGAGCGCGACGCCGATCGCCGTGCCCACGACCAGGCCGAGGATCCCGCCGAACACGCAGATCACCACCGACTCCACGCGGATCATCCGCTTGACCTGCCGCCGGCTCATGCCCACCGCCCTCAGCAGACCGAGCTCACGCGTCCGCTCGATGACCGAGAGCGCCAGGGTGTTGACCACGCCCAGGATGGCGATGAGCACCGAGAGGGCGAGCAGGATGCTGAGCAGGTTGACCAGCTGACCCACCTGGTCCTGCGCCTTCTTCACGAACTCCGAGCGGTCCTCGACCGAGATCGTCGGGTAGGCCTTGGTGACCTTGTCCAGACCACTGCGTACCGAGGCGAGCTGCGCGCCGTCCTTCACCTGCACCAGCGCGGCGAAGCTGCGCTGCGAGGCGAAGTGCGTCGCCTGCGCGTCGGAGAGGATGTAGTCGCCCGCAAGCGCGTTGTCCTTGTAGATGCCGCGGACCTGGAACTGCCCTGTCGACCCGTCGGAGAACGAGATCGGCACGCTCGAGCCCACCGAGAGCCCGCGGTCGTCGGCCACCTTCTTCGAGACCAGCAGCTGGTTCCCCTGCACGCCGTCGGGCTTGCCCGCGTCCTTCGCCAGCAGGATGCCGCGCCCGACCGCGTCACTGGGGATGGCGAGGACGTAGACGCCCTTGCCGCCGGTGCGTACGTTGTCGCCCTTCAGCGGCGCGACCGCGCTGACGCCCGGCACACCGCGCGCCGCGTCGACGACCGTGTCGGGGAACCCGCCGTTGTCGGTGTCGAGCAGGAAGTCGGCTCCCACGCTGTCGGTGGCGATCTTCGAGACGCTGGCCTTGAACGACGCACCGAGGACGCTCACGCCGCTGATCAGGGCGAGCCCGATCATCAGCGCCGAGGCGGTGACCGCGGTGCGGCGCGGGTTGCGGACGGTGTTCTGGCCGCCGAGCCGGCCCGGCATGCCGCGGCGGAACAGCAGCCCCACCGTGCCGGCGATCGGACGGGCGAGCAGCGGCGAGAGCGCGGAGATGCCGAGGAACGCGACGAGCGTGCCGAGTCCCAGCCAGATCAGCGGCGCGCCGTTGAGGCCCGCCACGATGCCGACGATCCCCACCGCGAGCAGGCCCGCGCCGGCGACCGCCTGCCGTCCGAGCGGACGGTCCGCCGTGGCCGCGTCGCGCAGCGCCGCGACGGGCGCGATGCGCGATCCCCTCCGGGCCGGCAGCAGGGCGGCGACCGCGGTCACCAGGATGCCCACCGCGAAGGACACCAGCACCGTACGCAGCGCGATGACCGTCGGAGCGTCGGGCAGGTCGACCCCGAAGCCCGAGAGCAGGGCCTTGAGGCCGTAGGAGATGCCGATGCCGGCCGCGAGCCCCAGCGCGCTGGCGATGAAGCCGACGACGACCGCCTCGGCCAGCACTGAGCGGATCACCTGACCCCGCGAGGCGCCGATCGCGCGCAGCAGCGCCAGCTCGCGCGTCCGCTGCGCCACCAGCATCGAGAAGGTGTTGAAGATGATGAACGCGCCGACGAACAGCGCGATGGCGGCGAAGACCAGCAGGACGGTGTTGAAGATCTTCAGCCCGCTCTTGATGTCGTCGGTCTGCTCGGCCGCGAGGGCGGTGCCGGTCAGAGCTTCGGTGCCGCTGGGCAGCACGCGGTCGACCCGCTGCAGCAGCTCGTCCTGCGAGACGCCGGGCTTCGCGACGAGGTCGATCTCGTCGTAGGTGCCGGCGCGGTTGAGCACCTGGTGCGACTCCGCTTCCGTGAACCACACCGAGGTCTCGCCGCCGAGGGACTTGCGGCCGCGGTCGTAGCCGAGCACGCCGGAGACGGTGTAGGTCTTGGCGGGCCCGTCGGTGAGCACGGGCACCCGGTCGCCGACGGTGTAGTGGCCCTTCTCGGCGGCGAGCCCGTTGAGCACGACCTGGTCGTCGGTCGTGGGCGGGCCGCCGGCCGTGAAGTGCCCGGTCTCGAGCGTGCCGCCGACCCAGTTGAAGCCGAAGGTGGGCGGCCCGGCCGAGCCGACGGCGTCGCCGTCCTTGTCGACGATGGTCGCCGAGCCGACGACCTGGCCGTGCGCCTCCTTGACGCCGTCGACGTGCGCGACGGTGTCCGCGAGCGCGACGGGCACCGGCGTACGCGTGTCGCTGGTCGTCGTGGACTTCCCGCGCACCGCGACGGCGATGCTCTTGTTGACGTCGGTGAACAGCGAGTCGAAGGTCTTCGACAGCGAGTCGGTGAGCACGAAGGCTCCCGAGACGAAGCCGACGCCGATGACGATGGCGAGGGCCGAGAGGACGAGCCGCACCTTGCGGGCGAGCAGGCTCCGGAACGTGGCGCGCAGCATGGGGGTCAGGACCTCCGGCCGAGGCCGTCGAACTGCTTCATGCGCTCGAGCACCGACTCGGCGGTCGGGGCCGCCATCTCGTCGACCACCCGGCCGTCGGCCAGGAACAGCACGCGGTCGGCGTAGGCGGCGGCCACCGGGTCGTGGGTGACCATGACGATGGTCTGGCCCATCTCGCGCACGCTGCGGCGCAGGAAGCCCAGCACCTCGGCGCCGGCGCGCGAGTCCAGGTTGCCCGTCGGCTCGTCGGCGAACACGATCTGCGGCCGGCTCGCGAGCGCACGGGCGCACGCGACGCGCTGCTGCTGGCCGCCGGAGAGCTGGGTCGGCTTGTGCCCGAGGCGGTCGCGCAGGCCGACGGTGTCGATGACCGTGTCGAGCCACTCCTTGTCGGGCTTGCGCCCGGCGATGTCCATGGGCAGCGTGATGTTCTCGAGCGCCGTCAGCGTCGGCAGCAGGTTGAACGACTGGAAGATGAAGCCGATCTTGTCGCGGCGCAGCCGGGTGAGGGCCTTGTCGTTGAGGCTCGTCAGGTCGGTGTCGCCGATCAGGATGCTGCCGCCCGTGGCGTCGTCGAGCCCGGCGACGCAGTGCATCAGGGTCGACTTGCCCGAGCCGGAGGGGCCCATGATCGCGGTGTACTGCCCGGTCGCGAAGTCGACCGACACGTCGTCGAGCGCCACGACCCGGGTGTCGCCGGTGCCGTAGACCTTCGACAGGTGCACGGCTCGTGCGGCTGTCCCCGTCAGGTCGAGGGTGGAGGTGGTCATCGCTGTTGCTCCCCGTTGTCGCCAGTCCTGTTGTCGTCGCCGACGAACCTAGTGATCACCGGGAGGCATGACGTCGTCCTCCAGGCGGGGATCCGGTCTCCTACCTGGGGTGGAGGAGCGAGCCGGACGACCCTGGGACGCACGACGTCCCCCAGGGAGGACCCCTGGGGGACGTGCGGTCCCGCGGTGGGCCGTGCTAGCCGGCCGGGTGGCCGACGAGGCCGCCGGCCGGGTCGGCGCGCAGCTCGCGCGCCGGCTCTCCGCTGCGCAGCAGCACGACCGAGCGGTGGACGCTGCGGGTCAGCGCCGTGGTGAGGCTGCCCTCGGCCAGCTGGGCGGCGGCACCCCGCGGCGACGAGCCGACGGCCACCAGGCGGGCGTCGACCTCGTCCGCGTGCTGGGCGAGCACCCGGCCGGCGGCCGCGTGGTCGCCGACGCTGTGCAGGAGCAGGCCGCTGGCGCGTACGCCGTCGGCCGCGAGCCGGTCGAGGTGGCCGACCAGCCGGGCGCGGGCGTCCCGCTCGTCCTCGGGGGTGATGGCGAGCTCCTCCACCACCGCGGTCTCGCGGACGTGCACCACCTCGAGGGGGCTGCCGCTGGTCCGGGCGATCTCGGCCGCGGCGCTCACGACGCCCTCTGCGTCGGAGGTGGAGCCGACCGCCACGACGACCGGACGCGTGCCGCGCTCGGCCGCGGTGCCCACCGGCTCCAACGTCGGCTGCAGCACCTCGTCGGCCTCGGACTGGCCCTGCTCCGCCGCCTCGAGCAGCCGGTGGCCGGTGGCCAGCACCGCGATGGCGAGGACGAACGCGGCGGCGCCGACGTAGAACGGCACGCTGAGGTCCCAGTGGTCGGCGAGCTTGCCGGCGGCGTAGGGCGCGAGGCCGCCGCCGATGAACCGCACGAATCCGTAGGCCGACGACGCGACCGGGCGCTCGACGGGCGACACGAGCATGACGGCCTGCGTCGTGAGGGTGTTGTTGATGCCGATGAACGCGCCGCTGACGATGACGGCCACGATGACGACCCAGCTGCGGTCGACACCCGCGCCGATCGCGGCCAGCACCACGCCCAGGGCCAGCAGGTTCGCGTAGAGCACCTTGGCGGTGCCGAAGCGGCCCTGCAGGCGAGGTGCGACGAAGACGCTGAAGACCGCCACGAGGACGCCCCAGGCGAAGAACACGTAGCCGAGCCGGATCGCGCTGAGCTCCATGGGGTAGGGCGCGTAGCCGAGCATCGTGAAGAAGCCCCAGTTGTAGAGCAGCGCCGTCAGGCCCATGGTCAGCAGGCCGCGGTGGCGCAGCGCCGCGAGCGGCGCGGTGAGCGGGGTCGGCGTCGCCGGCGTGGGCAGCGAGGGCACGAACAGCACGGTCGCGACGAGCGCGATACCCATGAGGACGGCGACGCCGTAGAACGGCCCGCGCCAGCTGATGCTGCCCAGCTCGCCGCCGAGCAGCGGCCCGACGGCGATGCCGAGGCCGAGGGCCGTCTCGTAGAGGATGATCGCGCCCGCGAACCCGCCGCTCGCCGAGGCGACGATCACGGCGAGGCTGGTGGCGATGAAGAGGGCGTTGCCCAGGCCCCAGCCGGCCCGGAAGCCGACGATGCCGTTGACGCTGCCGGCCGTGCCGGCGAGGGCGGCGAAGACCACGATGATCGAGAGCCCGACCACCAGCGTGCGCTTGGCGCCGATGCGGCTCGACACCGCGCCCACCACGAGCATCGCCACCGCGGTGACCACCAGGTAGCTGGTGAACAGCAGCGACACCTGGCTCGGCGTCGCGTGCAGCTGCTCGGAGAGGGCCGGCAGGATCGGGTCGACCAGGCCGATGCCCATGAACGAGATGACGCACGCGAAGGCGACGGCCCAGACGGCACGGGGCTGTGTGAACGGGCTGGCCGTCGTCGCGTGCGCAGAGGAAGCGGTCACTGCGGATCTCCAGTGGTGGTGCGTGGTGTGGTGGTACGTGGAGTGGTGGCGCTCTGGCCGAGCGAAGTGAGACGGTCGAGCGCGGGAGTGGCCCGGCGTACGGCACCGCGGTCGTCCGGGGAGAGCTGGTCGAGCAGGCGGCGCAGCGCGTCGGCGCGCTCCGTGCGCCGCCGGCCGATGAGCGCCTCGCCGTCGGCAGTGGCCGAGACGAGCACTACCCGGCCGTCGTCGGGCGAGGGGGCGCGGGTGACGAGGCCTGCGCGCTCGAGAGTAGTCACCAGCTGGGTCATGCCCGGCTGGCTCACGCCCTCGCTCGCAGCGAGGTCCGTGAGCCGGGACGGGCCGCCGTGCACCAGCCGTGACAGCGCCGCAGCAGCCGGCAGGCTGAGCTCGCCCTCCGTGGCCAGCCGTCGCACGACCCGGACGAGCTGCTCGAGAACCCTTGCGAGCTCCAGGTCCGCTGCGTCGGTCACGCACTCAACTGTATAAGCGTCTTATGTAAATCGCGAGAGCATGCTCGAGCCGCCGGAACGACGTAGGTGTGCGTCAGATGTCGTCATGGCGACACAGGACGCACAGCTACGACCGACGCGCCGCGCGGGGCGCCGGAGCCACCCGCGTCAGGCCCCGCCCGGCCGCACAAGCCCGCTCTCATAGGCGAACACGCACGCCTGCACGCGGTCTCGCAGGTCGAGCTTGGTCAACACGTGGCCGACGTGCGTCTTGACCGTCGTCTCGGAGACGAAGAGCTCGGCCGCGATCTCGCCGTTCGACAGGCCACGTGCGACGAGCCGCAGCACCTCGAGCTCCCGCTCGGTCAGCCGCGACAGCGTGTCGGGCACCACGGGCGTACCCGTCGGCAGCGACGCAGCGAAGCGGTCGAGCAGTCGACGCGTCACCCGCGGCGCCACCACGGCGTCGCCGGCCGCCACCACTCGGATCGCCGCCACCAGGTCGTCGGCCGGGGCGTCCTTGAGCAGGAAGGCGCTGGCGCCTGCGCGCAGGGCCTCCACGACGTACTCGTCGAGGTCGAAGGTCGTGAGCACCAGCACCCGCGCGTCGACGCCCGGGTCGGCGACGATGCGGCGGGTCGCCTCGACGCCGTCCATGCGCGGCATGCGGATGTCCATGAGCACGACGTCCGGACGCAGCTGGCGCGCCCGCTCCACCGCCTCGACGCCGTCGGCGGCCTCGCCGACGACCTCGATGCCGTCCTCGGCCTCGAGGATCATGCGGAAACCGGTACGCAGCAGCGGCTGGTCGTCGACGAGCATCGTGCGGACCGCCGGGCCCGGGGGAGGCGTCATGGCTCGAGTCTGGCGTACGCGGCGCACACGTATGCGCCTCGAGCGGGCCCGGTCACGGCGCGACCGCGTCGACCGGGATGCGGGCGTGCACCGCGTAGCCGCCGCCCGCCCGCGGGCCGACGCGCAACGATCCGCCGTAGAGCGCGACGCGCTCCTGCATGCCGACCAGGCCGTGGCCCGAGCGCGTGCCCGGGGGAGCGGCGACTGCGGCCGCGCCGCGCCCGGAGTCCTCGACCGCGACGCAGATGGCGCCCGGCTCGCACGCCACCCGCACGACAGCGGCGGCGGGGCCCGCGTGCTTCAAGGTGTTGGTCAGCGCCTCCTGGACGATGCGGTAGACGGTGAGGTCGACGCCGGCAGGCACGTGCAGCGGCGGGTCGCAGAGGTCGACGTCGACCGCGAGCCCGGCCTCGCGCACCTGGCCGACGAGTGCGGGCAGGTCGGCCATGCCGGGGGAGGGGGCCAGCTCGGCCGTGGTCTGGCCCTCCTCGCGCAGGACGCCGACGATGCGGCGCATCTCGCCGAGGGCCGCCCGGCCGGTCGACTCGACCGCGGCCATGGCCTCCTTGCTGCGGGCGACGTCGCGGTCGACCGTGCGCTGCGCCGCCGCCGCCTGCACCGTCATGACCGACAGGGAGTGCGCGACGACGTCGTGCAGCTCGCGGGCGATGCGGGAGCGCTCCTCCGCGAGCGTCGCCCGCAGGTCAGCCTCGCGCTCGCTCTCGAGCCGCTGGGCGCGCGACTCGAGCTCGGCGGTGTAGGCACGGCGGTAGCGGATGCTGCGGCCCAGGGCCCATGCCGCGACGTAGATCCCGGCGCTCAGGAACGAGGTCCAGAAGGTGTCGGCCACCCCGTCGACGAGGGTGACGACGACGTAGGCGGCGAGCGCCAGCCCTAGCAGCGTGACCGCCTGCGCCCGCTCGAGCAGGACGCCGACCGTGTAGAGCACGACGAGCGCCGACACGCTGCCTACCTCGGCCGGGTAGTGCGTCCCGTAGGCGACGCACACGCCGGTCACGACGCAGCAGAAGGCGACCACCGGCGTACGCCTGCGCAGCGCGACCGGCAGGGTGTAGCTCAGGAGCAGTGCGACCGCCGTGACGCCCACCGGGTGCAGGTCGGGCACCTCGTCGGCGGTGTCGAGGCTGGCGCGCACCTCGGCGGACATCGTGGCCAGCCCGAGGGCGACGAGGCAGGCGGCGAGGGCGGCGTCGAACGCCATCGGCCGGGCGTGCCACCACCGGCGCACACCGCTCCACACCTCTGCCACCAGCGCACAGTACGTGCCGGCGCAACGAGCCCGCGTCGCCCGCCGGGCTGATCGTGCCCGGTGCCCCTCATCCCCAGGGACGAGACCCCTTGTGCCGCGCTTCGCCCAGTGATATCACAGTGATATCAGTTTTCCGCAGTCTGGGAGGAGCGCGACGATGTCTGTGCTGGAGACCCCGGTCGAGCCCAAGGGCGTCCCCGTCGGCCACGAGGGCGCGCGCGTCGACATCTCGGAGCGCCCCGCCCGCGACCTGGGCGCCTGGCTGGCGGTGCTGCTGCTGCTCGCGCTCGTCGCCGCGGCCGTGGTGCTCGGCTCCACGACGCTGCCGGCGCTGATCCTCGTGCCGGCGGTGCTGTTCGTCGTCGTGCTCTGCTCGATCGTCGTGGTCCAGCCCGGGCAGACGCGCGTGATCCAGTTCTTCGGCCGCTACGTCGGCACGGTGCGCAAGCCGGGGCTGTCGTGGGTGCTCCCGCTCACGACGCGCTCGTCGGTCAGCGTCCGGGTGCGCAACTTCGAGACCCGGCACCTCAAGGTCAACGACGCCGACGGCAACCCGGTCGAGATCGCCGCGATCGTCGTCTGGCAGGTGGCCGACACCTCGAAGGCGGTCTACGCGGTCGACGACTACCGCAACTTCGTCTCGGTGCAGGCGGAGTCCGCGCTGCGCCACGTCGCCACGACGCACCCCTACGACGACGCCACGGAGGACGGCACCTCGCTGCGCGGGTCCACCGACATCGTCGCGGGCGAGCTCGCCGCCGAGGTGGCGCAGCGCGTCGCGCTGGCGGGCGTCGAGATCGTCGAGGTCCGCATCAGCCACCTCGCCTACGCCTCCGAGATCGCGCAGGCGATGCTGCGCCGCCAGCAGGCCAACGCGGTGGTCGCGGCCCGTTCGCGCATCGTCGAGGGCGCTGTCGGGATGGTCGAGATGGCTCTGCAGCGGCTCAACGAGGGCGGCATCGTCGACCTCGACGAGGAGCGCCGGGCCGCCATGGTGAGCAACCTGATGGTGGTGCTGTGCGGCGACCAGCCGGCCTCGCCGGTGGTCAACGCCGGGTCCCTCTACACGTGACCCGGCTGCACCGATGAGCCCCGAGCGCAAGCAGGTGCTGCTGCGCATCGACCCCGAGGTGCACGACGCCCTGAGCCGCTGGGCCGGTGACGAGCTGCGCAGCGTCAACGCCCACATCGAGATGCTGCTGCGCCAGGCGCTGACGACGGCCGGTCGGATGCCGCGCAAGGCCGGTCCGCTGCCCCGCCGCGGGCGGCCGCCGGCCGGCTGACGCCCGCTCGCGGCCGGGCGGGCGCGGCAGCGCCCGCCTACGATGCCCTGCGTGGGTGGCGCGGAGGTCCGGGGGCTGCGGCTGGGACGCGTCTGCGGCGTACCCGTCGTCGTACGCCGCGGCTGGGCCGCCGTCGCCGCGCTCCTGACGTGGGCGTTCGAGCCGGTCGTCGACGACCAGGTGCCAGGCCTCGGTGCCGGCGCCTACGCCGTGTCCGCCGCCTTCGCGGTGCTCCTCTACGCCTCCGTGCTGGTCCACGAGCTCGGCCACTCGCTGCTCGCCCGGCGCCTGGGCCTCGGCGTGACGCGCATCGAGATCGGCCCGCTGGGCGGCGGCTCGCTCCTGGCGCAGGAGCCGGCCGGGCGCCGGCACGAGGCCGCCATCGCCGCGGTCGGGCCCGTGTGCTCGCTCGTCCTGGGCGCGCTCGGGACGCTGGCCGCGGGAGCCGCGCCCGACGGCGGGGTGGCGCGCGCCCTGGCCCTCGAGCTCGCCGTCGCCAACCTGCTCGTGGGCGTCGTCAACCTGCTGCCGGGCCTGCCGTTCGACGGTGGCCGGGTGCTCGTCGCGCTGCGCTCCGGCGGGCCGGGCGGACGGTTGCGCGGCGTACGCTCCGCGGCCCTCGCCGGCCGCACCCTCGCACTCGTCGTGGCGGGCGCGCCGTTCGCCGCCGCGCTCGCCGGCTGGACCCGGCTCGACCTCGCGCTGGTGGTGCTCGCCGCCGCCTCGGGCGCGTGGCTCTGGGTCAGCTCGGCCGCCGCGGCCAGGACCAGCGAGCTGCGCCTGCGGGTGCCCGGCCTGAGGGCGGGCGCGCTGCTGAGCCAGCCGCTCCGGCTGCCCGGCGACACCCCGGTGTCCGAGGCGCTGCGACGGGCCGGGGGCGCCGGAGTGGCCGTCGTCGACGGCCTCGGACGGCCGGTGGCGTACGCGTCGGCCCGGCAGCTGCGCACCGTCCCCGAGCTGCGCCGTCCGTGGACGGCGGTCGGCGGTCTCGCCGCGCCCCTCGGCCCGGCGGTGACCGCGACGCTCGGCGGGCGCGAGCTCCTCGACACGCTCGCCGGGTCGCCTGCGGAGGCCTACGGCGTCACCGCGGGCGCCGTCGACGGCACGGCCGAGCTGGTCGGCGTGCTCGTCGCGCGCGACGTGGCCGCAGCGCTGGGAGCCGCTTCCCAGCCGGTGGCCTACCCTCGACGCGCACCGGGGGCCCGGCTGCGTACCAGCCGGAAGGACGTCGTGTGAGCAGCGGGACCGAGACAGGCGCGACCGGCGAGAGCGGCGGACCCCTTGGCCGCGCCACGCCCGTGCGGGCGACGGGCGCCGCCCACCGGCGGGGCGTGTTCCGCGTCGGCGACCTCGTGCAGCTGACCGACCCCAAGGGACGGCACTCGACGATCCCCCTGGTCGAGGGCAAGGACTACCACACCCACCGCGGGCACTTCCCGCACGACGAGCTCATCGGGGCGCCCGAGGGCACCGTGGTGACGACCACCGGCGGCACCGAGTACCTCGCGCTGCGCCCGCTGCTCTCCGACTTCGTGCTCTCGATGCCGCGCGGCGCCACGGTCGTCTACCCGAAGGACGCCGGCCAGATCGTCGGGATGGCCGACATCTTCCCCGGCGCCCGCGTGCTCGAGGCCGGCGCCGGGTCAGGCGCGCTCTCGTGCTCGCTGCTTCGGGCCGTCGGCGACACCGGCCGGCTCATCTCCTACGAGCGGCGGCCCGAGTTCGCCGAGATCGCGGCGCGCAACGTCGAGGCGTTCTTCGGCGAGGGGCACCCGGCGTGGAGCCTGGTCGTGGGAGATCTGGTCGAGCAGGTGGAGGCGGAGCTGGCCGCGGGTCCTGTCGAGCCCGTCGACCGCGTCGTGCTCGACATGCTCGCGCCCTGGGAGTGCCTCGACACCGTGTCGAAGGTCCTCGCGCCCGGCGGGGTGCTGTGCTGCTACGTCGCGACGACCACCCAGCTGTCGAAGACCACCGAGGCGATGCGCGCGGCCGGCGTCTACACCGAACCCAGCGCCTGGGAGTCGATGGTGCGCGGCTGGCACCTCGAGGGGCTCGCCGTGCGCCCCGAGCACCGGATGGTCGGGCACACCGGCTTCCTGGTGACCACCCGCCGGATGGCCGACGGCGTCGTGCCGCCGGTGCGCCGGCGCCGCCCGTCCAAGGGCGCACAGGCCCTCGCCGAGGCCGCCGGCGAGGCCGCCGGCGAGGCCGCCGGCCCGGCCGCCGCTCCGGCCGCCACTCCCGGAGGAGGAGTTCAGGAGTAGCGGTGTCGCCCCCCGCGGGTAGGGTCGGGATCGTCGGGTCCGGCCCTACGCGCGGACCCAACGGCTGTGGAGGTGAGCGCTCGTGTCCAACCCCCTCGAGCCGCGTGGCTCGTTCTCGAGCGGTGCTGGCTCTGACGACGTCTGGGCGCGGCTGTCCGCGGCCCAGCAGCAGAACGAGCGTCTCGTCGCGACCCTGCGCGAGGCACGCAACCAGATCGTCGCGCTCAAGGAGGAGGTCGACCGGCTGGCCCAGCCGCCGGCCGGCTTCGGCACCTTCCTCGAGACCGTCGACGAGGGCACCGTCGACATCATGAGCAGCGGGCGCAAGATGCGCGTGTCCGTCAGCCCCGACGTCGAGCTCACCGAGCTGCGCCGGGGCCAGGAGGTCCTGCTCAACGAGGCGATGAACGTCGTCGCGGCCCTCGGGTTCGAGTCGGTCGGCGAGATCGTGCTGCTCAAGGAGGTGCTCGCCGACGGCGAGCGCGCGCTGGTCATCGGGCGCACCGACGAGGAGCGCGTGGTCCGGCTGGCCGAGCCGCTGCGCGACGTGCCGATCCGGGCCGGCGACTCGCTGCTGCTCGAGTCGCGCACCGGCTACGTCTACGAGCGGGTGCCGAAGTCCGAGGTCGAGGAGCTCGTGCTCGAGGAGGTCCCCGACATCGACTACTCGCTCATCGGCGGCCTGCGCGGCCAGATCGAGCAGATCCGCGACGCGGTCGAGCTGCCCTACCTCCACGCCGACCTGTTCCGCGAGCACAAGCTGCGCCCGCCCAAGGGCGTCCTGCTCTACGGCCCTCCCGGCTGCGGCAAGACGATGATCGCCAAGGCGGTCGCCAACTCGCTGGCCAAGAAGGTCGCCGAGGTGACCGGCCAGCCCCAGGGGAAGAGCTTCTTCCTCAACATCAAGGGCCCGGAGCTGCTCAACAAGTACGTCGGCGAGACCGAGCGCCACATCCGGCTGGTCTTCCAGCGGGCGCGCGAGAAGGCCTCCGAGGGCGTGCCCGTCATCGTGTTCTTCGACGAGATGGACTCGCTGTTCCGCACCCGCGGCTCCGGCGTCAGCTCCGACGTCGAGAACACCATCGTCCCGCAGCTGCTCTCCGAGATCGACGGCGTCGAGGGCCTCGAGAACGTCATCGTCATCGGCGCCTCGAACCGCGAGGACATGATCGACCCGGCGATCCTGCGGCCCGGCCGCCTCGACGTGAAGATCAAGATCGAGCGGCCCGACGCCGAGTCGGCGCGCGACATCTTCTCGAAGTACATCACCCCCGACCTGCCCCTCCACTCCGAGGACCTCGCCGAGTTCGGGGGCAGCCGCGAGGCCACGGTGGCCGGGATGATCCAGCGCACGGTCGAGCGGATGTACGCCGAGGTCGAGGAGAACCGCTACCTCGAGGTCACCTACGCCAACGGCGACAAGGAGGTCCTCTACTTCAAGGACTTCAACTCCGGCGCCATGATCCAGAACGTCGTGGACCGCGCCAAGAAGATGGCGATCAAGGACCTGCTCGAGTTCGGCGTGCGGGGCCTGCGCATGAACCACCTGCTCAACGCGATCGTCGACGAGTTCAAGGAGAACGAGGACCTGCCCAACACGACCAACCCCGACGACTGGGCGCGGATCTCGGGCAAGAAGGGCGAGCGGATCGTCTACATCCGCACGCTGGTCACGGGCAAGCAGGGCAGCGAGGCCGGCCGCTCGATCGACACGGTCGCCAACACCGGGCAGTACCTCTAGCCATGGCGCTCTCGCTCTACTCCACGGTGCTCAACACCGGGGACCTGCGCCGCTCCTACGAGTTCTGGCACGGCCTGCTCGGGGCCACGCCGCGCGACGCCGACCAGGACTTCTCGGAGTTCCTCGCGCACGGCTGGGTGACGCTGGTGCTGCCCGGCGGCGGCCGGCTCGCGCTGCAGGCGGGGGCGCTCGCCCCCGTCGAGCGCGACCAGCCGATCCACCTCGACCTCGTGGCCGACGACCGCGCGGCCGAGGTGGCAAGGGCCGTGTCGCTGGGCGCCTCGGAGGTGGGCGACTGGCCCTACCCCGACGACGCCGACTACACCGTCCTGCGCGACCCCGACGGGCACCTGTTCTGCGTCGTCGACGAGTAGGGCGCCGTCCCGAGCCCGTCCCGTCAGTGAGCGTGGACCGTGCCGTCGGCGTGCCGGTGCTCGTGCACCTGGGCCCGCGCCGAGGGCCGCACCTCGAGCTCGCCGAGCAGGTCCCTCGTCGCGTCCGCGACGGCGGCCACGGCCCGGTCGAACACCTCGGCGTTCGAGCGTCCCGGCGCCCGGAAGCCGCTGATCTTGCGCACGTACTGCAGCGCAGCGGCTTGGATGTCGTCGTCGGTCGGGTCGTCGACGTACGGCGCGCGCAGAGTCTTGATGCTTCGGCACATGCGCCGACCGTAGCGCCGGGGACGGGAGCGCGACAGCACCGGCGGCCGAGTGCGCTCCGGCGACGGGTCGTCCCGCGCCTGCGCCGGATCGCGCCTAGGCTCGGTGCATGACCGCGCGCAGGGTGATGGGCACCGAGACCGAGTTCGGCGTGAGCCTGCCCGGTGCTCCGGGGGCCAACGCGACCCTGCTGTCCTCGCAGGTGGTCAACGCCTACGCCGCCTGGCTGGCCGCCGGCGGCGGCAGCCGGGCCCGCCGGGCGCGCTGGGACTTCGAGGAGGAGAACCCGCTGCGCGACGCGCGGGGCTTCGACCTCGCGCGCGAGAGCGCCGACCCCTCCCAGCTCACCGACGAGGACGCCGGGCTGGCCAACCTCATCCTGCCGAACGGCGCGCGCTTCTACGTCGACCACGCCCATCCGGAGTACTCCTCGCCGGAGACGACCACGCCGCGCGCGGCGGTGCTGTGGGACAAGGCGGGCGAGCGGGTGGCCGAGCGCGCAGCCAGGCTCGCGGCGGGCCTCCCGGGCGGCGCTGCGGTGACGCTCTACAAGAACAACACCGACAACAAGGGCGCCTCCTACGGCTCCCACGAGAACTACCTGATGGCCCGCTCGACCCCGTTCGCCTCGATCGTGCGCCAGCTCACGCCGTTCTTCGTCACCCGACAGGTCGTCGCGGGCGCGGGACGGGTCGGCATCGGGCAGGACGGGCGGCGCGAGGGCTTCCAGGTCAGCCAGCGGGCCGACTTCTTCGAGGTCGAGGTCGGGCTCGAGACCACGCTCAAGCGCCCGATCATCAACACGCGCGACGAGCCGCACGCCGTTGCCGACAAGTACCGCCGGCTCCACGTGATCATCGGCGACGCCAACATGTCCGAGGTCTCGAACCTGCTCAAGCTCGGCACCACGGCGCTCGTGCTCGAGATGATCGAGCAGGGCGTGCTGCAGGACCTCGACCTGCCGGTGGCCAAGCCGGTGGCCGAGCTGCACGCCGTCTCGCACGACCCGTCGCTCACCCACCTCGTACGCCTGGCGTCCGGGCGCCGGCTCACCGCCGTGCACCTGCAGATGGAGTACTTCGAGCAGGCCCGCAAGTTCGTCGAGGACCGCTACGGCTCCGACGCCGACCCCGACACCGTCGAGGTGCTCGACCGGTGGGAGTCGGTGCTGACGCGGCTCGAGGCCGAGCCGATGTCGCTCTCCCGCGAGCTCGACTGGGTCGCCAAGCTGGCGATCCTCGAGGGCTACCGGTCCCGCGACGGGCTCTCGTGGGGAGCGCCGCGGCTCGAGGCGGTCGACCTGCAGTACTCCGACGTCCGGCAGGACCGCGGGCTCTACAACGTGCTCGTGGCCAAGGGACGCTTCGAGCGCCTGCTCGACGACGCCCAGGTGCTCGAGGCCTCGCACGAGCCGCCCGAGGACACCCGCGCGTACTTCCGCGGGCGCTGCATCGAGAAGTACCCCGACGCGGTCGCGGCAGCGTCCTGGGACTCGGTGGTCTTCGACCTGCCGGGCCGAACCTCGCTGCAGCGGGTGCCGACGCTCGAGCCGCTGCGCGGCACCCGGGCGCACGTCGGCGACCTGCTCGACCGGTGCGACACGGCCGAGGAGCTGGTGGAGGCCCTCACCGGCGGGTGAGCGTCGGTCGGGGTCTATAGGGTCGGGGCAGACGAGCGCACAGGAGGCGACGGTGGCCAGCAGGGAGACCGGCGGGCAGCGGCAGGAGTCCGCCCGCACGAGCGACGAGCAGGTCGACGAGGAGCAGGCGCAGGCCTCGGGCGACGTGGCCGAGCGCAAGGCGCAGCTCGACGACGACATCGACGCGATCCTCGACGAGATCGACGAGGTCGTGGAGACCAACGCCGAGGACTTCGTGCGCGGCTTCGTCCAGAAGGGCGGGGAGTGAGTGAGCGACCCGCTCGCGACCGGCGGCCTGCCGGCGGCGTTCCGCACGCCCGGCAGCTCCTCGTTCACCGACTTCCTGGGCTCCTACGCCCCTGACCTGCTGCCCGGCCGGCGGCCGGCGCTGCCGACCGCCGCGACGGGCGAGAGCCCCCACGCGACGACCATCGTGGCCATCACCTTCGACGGCGGCGTGGTCATGGCTGGCGACCGCCGCGACGGGCGAGAGCCCCCACGCGACGACCATCGTGGCCATCACCTTCGACGGCGGCGTGGTCATGGCTGGCGACCGGCGCGCGACCATGGGCAACCTGATCGCCTCGCGCGACATCGAGAAGGTCTTCCACGCCGACGAGTTCTCCGCGGTCGGCATCGCGGGGGCCGCCGGGCTGGCCGTCGAGATGGTGCGCCTGTTCCAGGTCGAGCTCGAGCACTACGAGAAGCTCGAGGGCACGACGCTCTCGCTCGAGGGCAAGGCCAACCGGCTCGCGACCATGATCCGAGGCAACCTCGGCCTGGCCATGCAGGGCCTGGCGGTCGTGCCGCTGTTCGCGGGCTACGACCCCGAGTCCGAGCAGGGGCGCATCTTCAGCTACGACGTCACGGGCGGGCGCTACGAGGAGACGCGCTACCACTCGGTGGGCTCGGGCTCGCTGTTCGCCCGGGGCGCGCTCAAGAAGCTCTTCCGCGACGGTCTCAGCGCCGAGGACGCTGTCACGTGCAGCGTGCAGGCGCTCTACGACGCCGCCGACGACGACAGCGCCACCGGCGGGCCCGACCTGACCCGGCGCATCTTCCCGGTGGTCGCGGTCGTCGGCGCCGAGGGCTACCGGCGCCTGGCCGACGACGAGGTCGGCGCGGTCGTCGAGACCGTGCTCGCCGGGCGCATGGCGCGCCCCGGCGGTCCCGGCGCACCGCTGACCTGACCGCCGTCGCACCCACCCCGCCGTCCCAGAACCACCCGAGAAGGAGGCCCGAGCCCCGGTGAGCATGCCGTTCTACGTCTCGCCCGAGCAGGTCATGAAGGACAAGGCGGACTACGCCCGCAAGGGCATCGCCCGCGGGCGCAGCGTGCTCGTCCTCGCCTACGCCGACGGCATCCTCTTCGTGGCCGAGAACCCCTCGCGCGCGCTGCACAAGATCTCCGAGATCTACGACCGCATCGCGTTCGCCGCGGTCGGCAAGTACAACGAGTTCGAGAACCTGCGCATAGCAGGCGTGCGCATCGCCGACTTCCGCGGCTACGCCTACGACCGGCGCGACGTGACCGGCCGCGGGCTCGCCAACGTCTACGCCCAGACGCTCGGCACGATCTTCACGGAGACCTCGAAGCCCTACGAGGTCGAGCTGGCCGTGGCCGAGGTCGGCGAGACGCCCGACGACGACCAGATCTACCGGCTCACCTACGACGGGTCGGTCGCCGACGAACAGGGCTTCGTCGTCATGGGCGGGCAGGCCGACACCATCGCGAGCGTCCTGCAGGAGCGCTGGACCCCGGGGCTGCCGCTGCGCGACGCGCTCGGCCTCGCGGTCGAGCTGCTCGCGCGCGACCCGGCCGGCGGCGAGGCCCGCGCCTTGACACCGGGCCAGCTCGAGGTCGCGGTGCTCGACCGCGGCCGGCCGCGGCGCAAGTTCCGCCGCCTGGCCGGCACGGCGCTGGCCGCGCTGCTCGACGGCGAGGTCGCCGACGTGTCGCTGGCCCCTGACGACCCGGCCCTGCGCGAGGTCCCCGGCCCGACGAAGCTGGCCGGCGGGGGCCACGAGCCCGCAGGACCGACGCCCGAGGGCTGACCGGCTCGGCTGCCGGGCCGCGCAGAGCGGGCGGCCCGCGCAGGTGCGAGAGCCGGCGAGGAGGGGAACGAGTCGGGGGAGACGACCCCGTCGGACCCGGAGGTGCGCGATGCCCGGTCGCAAGGAGCTGCCCTCGACGCTCGCCCGCTCGCCGGAGAAGGCCCAGGACACCTGGGTCGAGACCCACGACTCGGCGGTCGAGACCTACGGCGAGGGCGAGCGCGCCCACCGCACCGCGTTCTCGGCGGTGAAGCACTCGTTCGAGAAGGTCGGCGACCACTGGGAGCCGAAGGACCAGCGCGGGCCCAGCGACGCGCAGGCGGCGAAGAAGGCGTCGGAGACCTCCTCGGCCACCGGGCCCACCAAGGGCGGGGTGGACGCGAACGCCAGCAAGGAGCACCTCCTGCAGGTCGCGCGGCGCCTCGAGGTCAAGGGCCGCTCGCGCATGACCAAGGACGAGCTGGTCGACGCGATCGGCAAGGCCAACGACAGGGCGACGGCGAAGGCGCGGAAGGGCTGAGCTCCCGCGCCTGCGCCGTGGACCCCCGGTGCGGACCGGGTCTCAGAGCTCGGCGGGCCGGGCCTCGTGGCCCGGGAGCCCGTGCGTACGCCGGTCCTCCTTCATCTCCGCCTCGTAGACGTGCCGGCGCCCGCCGGTGAGCGCCTCGCGCACGTCGCGCTCGAGCCCGCGGAACGTCGACCAGTAGCCGTCGTCGTAGTCCTCGACGATCTGGAACGTCCAGCGGCCCTTGAGCACGTTGCGGCCGACTAGCTCGGTCTCGACGCGCTCGGCGAGCTCGACGTGGCCGGCCGCGCGCAGCTGCTCCGCCGCGTCGCCCGCCTTGATGTCGGCCTCGCCGGTGAGCTGGTGGAAGTCGAAGAGCCGCCCGCGGGCGCGCTCGACGGTCTCGAGCGCCTCGGTCAGCCGGCCGACCGCAGCGACCGTGGCGTCGTCGAGGCCCTCAGGGCGCACGTGGTCCTCGAGCATGCGCTCGGTGACGGGCACGCTGCCGTCCGGCGGCCCGTCGAGGGTGGTGCGCGTGGCGCTGGCCACGCTGGTGGTGGTGTCTGTCGGGGAGTCGCTGCTCATGCCGGCGGGCCTACCCGCCGGCGACGGTCTCACAACCGCTCGGCCGCCACGGGCTCCACCTGGGCCAGCAGCTCGGCCGGCGGCACGGGGCGGCCGAACAGGTAGCCCTGGCCCTCGCCGCAGCCCAGCGACGCGAGCAGCAGCGCCTGGTGCTCGTCCTCGACGCCCTCGGCGACGACGGCCAGCCCGAGCGCGCTGGCCATCGCGGTGATCGCCGCGACCAGGGGCGCCGAGCGGGTGGTGGGCCCGATCGGCGACACGAAGGACCGGTCGATCTTGAGGATGTCGATGGGGAGGGCGTCGAGCCGGCTCAGGCTCGAGTAGCCGGTGCCGAAGTCGTCGATCGCGATGCGTACGCCGTGGCCCCGCAGGTGCTCCAGGGTCCGCTGCGCCTGCTCGCCCGGCCCCGAGAGCGTGCTCTCGGTGATCTCGAGCACGAGCGCGTCGGCCGGGAGGCCGGAGCGCTCCAGCGCCTCGTGCACCTGCTCGGCGTAGCACTCGTCGTCGAGCTCGCGGGCCGAGACGTTGACGGTGACCTTGAGCGGCCGGCCCTCGGAGCGGTCCCAGGCCGCCGCGTGCTCGCACGCCTCGAACAGCACGTGCCGCCCGATCTCCCGGATGAGCCCGCTGCTCTCGGCGAACGGGATGAACTCGAGCGGCGGGACGGTGCCGCGCTCCGGGTGGATCCAGCGCACCAGCGCCTCGGCGCCGGTGACGCAGGGAACCGGCCCGCCGAGGTCGACGATCGGCTGGAAGTAGACGTGCAGCTCGCCGCCGACGAGCGCGCGGCGCAGCTCCTCGGCGGCGGCCCGGTCTCCGGCCTGGTGCACGGTGCGGTCCCGGCCCGAGCGCTTGGCCTCGTAGAGCGCGACGTCGGCGCGGTTGACCAGGATGGAGGCGGAGTCGCCGGGCTCCCACTCGGCCAGCCCGGCCGAGGCGGTGCGGCCCTCGGGCAGTGCGCGGCGCAGCTCGTCGACGATGACGGTGGCGCGGTCGCTCGGACAGCTGGGCAGCAGCAGCGCGAACTCGTCGCCGCCGAAGCGTGCGAGCACCTGGCCCGGCCGCAGCAGCGGCCCCCACGCCTTGGCGACCGCGCGCAGCAGGCGGTCACCGGCACCGGAGCCGTCGCGCTCGTTGACGTGGCGGAAGTGGTCGAGGTCGATCAGCGCGACGAGCAGGGTGCTCTGCGTACGCTCCGCCGCCGTCATCGCGTCGCCGAGCAGCCGGTCGAAGCCGCGCCGGTTCGGCAGCCGAGTCAGGACGTCGAACTCCGCCGCTGACGCGGCGTTGGCGAGGTACCCGGTGACGGTGGCGACTGCGAGCACCACGCCGACGAGCATGACGCCCTGGCCGGCCGACGCCTTGCCGGTCGTGATCAGGGCGCCCGCGCCGGCACCGACCGCGCACGTCGTGTGCGCGGTCGCGACCGGCCACGAGTAGAAGAAGAAGGTGTCGACGGCGATGAAGACGTAGAGGCTCGCGTAGGCCAGCGAGGCCCCGCCACCACCCGCGGCGAGCACGCTCACGGTGATGATCAGCGAGCCGCTGCACACCGCCAGGTGGTGCGCCCAGACCGGGATGTGCCGGCCCACGGCGACCAGCCCGACCGCGGCAGCGACCGCGACGACCGCCAGGAGCTGCAGCAGCCCGACGTGGGTCACCGACGGCTGGGGGAACAGCAGGGCGATCAGCGAGACGAGGCCGCCGCTGCCGAACAGCGCACCGGTGACGAGCGAGACCTTCAGCGGGGTGGCGTTGGTGGGCGTCGGGCGCAGGAGCTCGGCGAGCCGCTCGAGCCGCTCCGGGCCGAGGGCGCGGCGCAGCGCTGCAGGGCCGCGCAGGGGCACCGGGCGCACGCAGTCCTCCGCCGGCTCGCCGCCCCCAGGTCGGGGCTCTCGGGCCACTGATCGGCACCGCGGCCGGGGAGTTGAGCGCATCGGCCGCACCGCGTACCCGAGGCGGTGTGTATAGGCTCTTGACGAGGGCGTGGCACTGCACGGCGCGGCAGACGGGACACGATCATCGACCGGCGGATCTTCGGCATCGAGAACGAGTACGGCGTCACGTGCACGTTCCGAGGGCAGCGCCGGCTGAGCCCCGACGAGGTCGCCCGCTACCTGTTCCGGCGCGTCGTGTCGTGGGGCCGCTCGAGCAACGTGTTCCTCGCCAACGGCGCTCGGCTCTACCTCGACGTGGGCTCCCACCCCGAGTACGCGACGCCCGAGTGCGACTCCGTGCGCGACCTGGTCGTCCACGACAAGGCGGGGGAGCGGATCCTCGAGGGGCTGCTCATCGACGCCGAGCGCCGGCTGCGCGAGGAGGGCATCGCGGGCGACGTCTACCTGTTCAAGAACAACACCGACTCGGCCGGCAACTCCTACGGCTGCCACGAGAACTACCTCGTGGGCCGGCACGGCGAGTTCTCGCGGCTGGCCGACGTGCTGATCCCGTTCCTGGTGACCCGCCAGATCGTGTGCGGCGCGGGCAAGGTGCTGCAGACCCCGCGCGGCGCCGTCTACTGCGTCTCGCAGCGCGCCGAGCACATCTGGGAGGGCGTGTCGTCGGCCACGACCCGCTCGCGCCCGATCATCAACACCCGCGACGAGCCGCACGCCGACGCCGAGCGCTACCGCCGGCTCCACGTCATCGTCGGCGACGCCAACATGAGCGAGTCGACGACCCTGCTCAAGGTGGGCTCGGCCGACCTCGTGCTCCGGATGGTCGAGGCCGGGGTCGTCATGCGCGACCTGACGCTCGAGAACCCCATCCGCGCCATCCGCGAGATCAGCCACGACATCACCGGCCGGCGGAAGGTGCGCCTGGCGAACGGGCGCGAGGCCTCCGCGCTCGAGATCCAGGAGGAGTACTTCACGCGGGCGCGCGACTTCGTGGCCCGCCGCGAGATCTCCGACCCGACCGTCGCGCGCGTGCTCGACCTGTGGGAGCGGACGCTGACCGCCGTCTCGTCCGGCGACCTCGACCTCGTCGGCCGCGAGATCGACTGGGTGATCAAGTACAAGCTGCTCGAGCGCTACCGCGCCAAGCACGACCTCGCCCTCGGCTCCGCCCGCGTCGCCCACCTCGACCTCGCCTACCACGACATCCGGCGCGGACGCGGCCTCTACTACCTGCTCGAGTCGCAGGGCGTCGTCGACCGCGAGGTCGAGGACCTCGAGGTCTTCGAGGCCAAGTCCGTGCCACCCCAGACCACCCGGGCCCGGCTGCGCGGCGAGTTCATCAAGCGCGCCCAGGAGAAGCGCCGCGACTTCACCGTCGACTGGGTGCACCTCAAGCTCAACGACCAGGCCCAGCGCACCGTCCTCTGCAAGGACCCCTTCCGCGCCGTCGACGAGCGCGTCGACAAGCTCATCGCCTCCATGTAGGGGGCGCGCTCCGCGACGTTGATCGCCCTAGCCGATCAAACTCGTGCGAGGCCGACGCAAGTTGCTCGGCCTGGCACGAGGTTCGTGGGCCTCGCACGCCTGTGGACAACCACAGCGGCTGACACACCACTTGGCAGACGATCGACCGATGTCGACACGATCGTCGGGGCAGCATTCGTCGTTGCTCGCTGGCCGGGTGTTCGCGGCGTCCGAAGCTCTCGCAGCCGGTGTCTCGCGCGACGAGATCACGCGACTCGTCCGCACCCGGCAGTGGGTCCGCCTGCGGCACGGCGTCTATGTCGACCGCGCCACCTTCGACTCGATGAGCGGCCAGGCTCAGCGCCACCGGTTGTTCGTCCAGGGCCACCTGCTGAAGCTGGGCCCCGGGGCGGTCGCGAGCCACCGCTCAGCTGCTCTGCTCTCGGGCATGTCGCTGCTCGAGGGGCCGAGCGACGTGGAGGTCACGCGTACGACCTCCACGACTCGCGTGCGCGCCGGTCTGCGCGTGCTCGACGCGCCGCTGCCCGCGCACCACGTGGCGACCGACGCCCAGGGCGTCGCGATCACCGCACCGGCGCGTACGGTGGTCGACCTCGCGCGCTACCTGCCCTTCCGCGAGGCGGTCGTTGCAGCGGACAGCGCCCTCCACCAGCGACTCGTCGCGCCGGGGGAGCTGGCGACCGCCCTCGAGTTCGTGCGCTTCTGGCGGGGCTCGCTCCGGGCGGGTCGAGTCGTCGCCGCAGCGGACGGTCGCGCCGACTCGCCCGGTGAGAGCCTGCTCCGCCTCGACCTGCACGCGCTCGGCTGGCTCGAGGCCGTGGCGCAGGCAGAGGTGCATGGCGCCTCGGGTGCGAGGTACTTCGCCGACTTCCTCCTGCCGAGCGTCCACGTGATCATCGAGTTCGACGGACGCATCAAGTACCTCGACTCGCCCCACGCCGTCTTCGACGCGGAGAAGCGGCGTGAGGACGACCTGCGGCAGATGGGGTGGGCGTTCGTCCGCATCACCTGGGCCGACCTCGGTCGCCTCGACGTCCTTCGGGAGAAGATCCGCGCGGCAGTCGCCGTTGCTCACCTGCGACGGGCGGACTGAACTGCTCCGCAGCCAGGCCTACGAACATCGCGCCAGACCCATTCAACTTGCTAGGCCTCGCACGAGTTCGATCGGCTAGGGCGATCAACGTCGGGGAGCCGCCAACGTCGCGGCGTGGGCGCCGGCGGCGGCGGGGGAGAGGAAGCAGGGCGGGTCGTCGGCGTAGCCGCGGCCCATCGACGACAGGCGTACGGGTGAGGTGGCCAGCGCTTCGGGCAGCCCGTCGCACGCCACCTCCACCAGCCGGTGCCGGGCCGCGAGCGGTGCGGCGTCGGCCACGACGCGGTCCCCGAACGACCCGCCCAGCAGCGGCACCACCACGTCGGCGCGGGCGAGGGCCACGCGGCCGTACGCGGTGAGCGAGTGGTGCGAGACGCCGCGGTGCCGCTCGCGCGGGTCCGCGGACGACACCCGCAGCGAGGCCACCGGTCGCCCGGACAGCGCCGCCACGGCGTTGACGGCCTCTCCGCAGGCGACGCCGGAGAAGCCCCAGCGGGTGTCGGTGCCGAGGTTGCCCGGCCCCTGCGTCACGACGACCACGTCGCACTCCAGCACCAGCCGCGCAGCCAGCAATCCGGTGTGCAGCGTGACGGCCTCGAGGTCGCCGCCGAAGCTCTGCCCCACGGTCACGCACCCGGCGAGCCACCCGGCCGACCGCAGCCCCGACACCGTCCGCGACAGCCACAGCGGAAGGGCCGCGCCGTCGGTCATCACGTAGCCGACGCGGAGTGACGGCGACACCGACCGCAGGCCGCAGAGGATCGCCGGCAGCGCCGAGTGCAGGTCGGCCACGACCACCGGCATCCCGTCGAGCGACTCCGCGGTGGAGAGCGCCGCGTGCCACGGGCTGTCCTGCTCGTCGACCCCGAGGACGACCGGCTGGAGCGGGGTGTAGCGCGCCTTCACCAGGTGCCCGGGCCCGGCGGGCGGCGCAGGCGCCACCGGGTCGGGCGGCAGCCGGTCGGGCAGCGCGACGACGAGCGCGGAGCCGCCGGTGCCGAGGCCGAGGGACAGCGCGGTGACGTTGAGCAGCACCCGGTCGCCGGGCACGGGCGCGCCGACGAGCGCGACGTAGGCCAGGGCGCGTACGGCGTCCCCGTCCACCTCGACCGTGACCTCGCGGGCGCCGTCCCACTCGCGGTCGACCGTCGTGACGGTGCCCTGGCGCCACTGGATCACGGGCGCCACCCTTGCAGATGGTGTCGGCTAGTGTCGCTGCGGCACAGCCATCCGGACGAGGCGAGGAGCACGCACATGGCCGAGAAGCCCGAGGTCGACTTCCCCGTCGGCGACCCGCCGGCCGACCTGGTCGTCGAGGACATCACCGTCGGCGACGGCGACGAGGCGCAGCCCGGCCAGAACGTCACCGTCCACTACGTCGGCGTGTCGTTCTCGACCGGCGAGGAGTTCGACTCGTCCTGGAACCGCGGCGACCCGTTCGTCTTCCCGCTCGGCCGCGGTCGCGTCATCGCCGGCTGGGACCAGGGCGTCGCGGGCATGAAGGTCGGCGGCCGCCGCCGCCTCACCATCCCGCCGCACCTGGGCTACGGCGACCGCGGCGCCGGCTCGGCCATCAAGCCGGGCGAGACGCTGATCTTCGTCGTCGACCTGCTCCGCGTGCGCTGACCCCGACCGCAGCACGACGAGCGAGCGAAGGACACCCGACCGCGTGGCCGGCACCCCGACACGGCAGAAGACCGAGCGCCTGCTCAACCTGCTGATCGCGCTGCTGGCCACGCGTCGTCCGCTCACCCGGCGCGAGCTGCGCCGGCTGGTCCCTGGCTACCCCGAGTCCGACGAGGCGTTCGAGCGCGGCTTCGAGCGCGACAAGGACGAGCTGCGCGAGATGGGCGTGCCCGTCGAGACCGCGAGCGTCAGCGGCTCCGAGCTGTTCGAGGACGAGGTGGGCTACCGCGTGCGCCGCGAGGCCTACGCGCTGCCCGAGGTCCGCTTCACCCCCGAGGAGATGGCCGTGCTGGCCCTCGCGGCGCGCGCCTGGCAGTCGGCGGCGCTGAGCGGGCCCGCCAGCCGGGCGCTGCTCAAGCTGCAGGCGTCCGACGCGACCACCGCCGACGTCAGCATCGCGGGCATCGAGCCGCGCGTCGGTGCCAGCGAGCCCGCGTTCCTGCCGCTGTGGCAGGCGGTCCGCGACCGCCGGCCGGTCCGCTTCGACTACCGCAGCAGCCGCGCCGGAGCATCCGCCACGCGGGCCGTCGAGCCCTGGGGCGTCGTGTCGCGCGCCGGCCGGTGGTACCTCGTGGGCTTCGACCGCGACCGGCAGGACACCCGGGTGTTCCGCCTGAGCCGCATCGCCGGCCAGGTCAAGCCGTTCGGCCGCGCCGGCGAGGTGAGCGCACCGGCCGACGTCGACCTGCGCGCCGCCGTCGAGGCGGTCGCGCCGCGCACGCAGGAGGGCACCGCACGCGTACGCCTGCGGTCCGGTTCCGGCGGGTGGCTGCGGCGCGCGGCCACCGCGGTCGAGCCCGGTGAGGGCTTCGACGTGGTGGAGGTCGCCTACGCCGACCTCGGCCTGCTCGCCGACGACATCGCCGCGCTCGGCACCGCGGCCACGGCGCTCGAGCCGCCCGAGCTGCGCGCCGAGGTCGAGCGCCGGCTGCGCCAGGCGCTCGAGGCCCACGAGGTGGCCCGGTGAGGAACGGAGCCTCCGACCGGCTCGCCCGGCTGCTCGCGCTGGTGCCCTACCTGCTGGCCCGCCCCGGCGCGCGCGTCACCGAGGTGGCGGCCGCCTTCGGCATCGACGAGGAGCGGCTCGTCGACGACCTGCAGCTGCTGTTCGTCTGCGGGCTGCCCGGCCACATGCCCGACGACCTGATCGAGGCCAGCTTCGAGGGCGGGGTCATCCACGTCGGCAACGCCGACGCCATCGCGCGTCCCCTGCGGCTCGGGGCCGACGAGGCGCTCGCCCTGCTCGTCGGCCTCCGGGCGCTCGCCACCGTGCCCGACCTGCTGCCCGGCGAGCTCGGCCGCGACGCGCTCGACCGCACGACGGCCAAGCTGGAGGCCGCCGCGGGCGACGCCGCCTCGGCCGCCCGGGGCGTCGAGGTCGCCGACGCGCCGGGCGACCCGGCCGCGCTGCCGCTGGTGCGCGAGGCGCTCGCGGAGGGCCGGCGCCTGCACCTGCGCTACTGGAGCGCCGGGCGCGACGAGGTCACCGAGCGCGACGTCGACCCGATGCGCCTGCTCGTGGTGGAAGGCCGTCCCTACCTCGAGGGGTGGTGCCGGCGGGTCGACGACGTGCGCCTGTTCCGCCTCGACCGCGTCGAGCGCGCCGAGGTCCTCGACGTCGCTGCCGAGGTGCCGGCGACCGCGCAGCCGCGCGAGCTCGACGCCGGGCTCTGGCAGCCCGGTGAGTCCGACGTCACGGTCACCCTCGAGCTCGAGCCGGGCGGCCGCTGGGTGTCGGAGTACTACCCGTGCGAGCGCGTCGAGGAGCTGGGCGAGGGCCGGCTGCGCGTCGAGCTCCGCACGCCGCAGACCGGCTGGGTCGCCCGGCTCGCCCTGCGCTTGGCCGGTGCCGGGCGCGTCGTCGCCCCGCCGGAGCTGGTCGCCGAGGTGCACGCCTCGGCGGCGGAGGCGCTCGCCTCCTACTCCTGAGGCCGGGTCGCTCCTCGGAGCCCGTACGCCTGAACGGGTGGTGGTGCTCGCCCGACGTGTCAAGCCGCAGGCCGGACCGTCCGAAGCCCCTGTCATCACCGACACACCACGGGTCGGGGCGGACGGGGAGGACCCACCATGACGACGATCAAGGCTTCGTGCCCCATGTGCGGCGACGTCGAGCTCAAGCCGGCCCAGCTGCGCCTCGTGGTCTGCTCGCGCTCCGAGTGGTCGTACTACGCCTTCACCTGCCCCACCTGCTCCGACGAGGTCCGCAAGCCGGCCGACGAGGAGATCGTCGCGCTGCTGGTCTCGGGCGGGGTCGCGGCCGAGCGCTGGCACGTGCCGGCCGAGGTGCTCGAGGAGAAGACCGGCGGGGCGATCTCCTACGACGACGTCCTCGACTTCGTGCTCAACCTCGACCGCATCGACGCCGAGGCCCACGCGCTGTTCGGCTGAGGCCGCCCGGGTGGCCGCACGGCCGTTGCCGAATCGTCACCCGACCGACGCGCGCGAGGTTGGCTCGAGTCGTCGCGGTGCCCATACTCGGGGCGTACGATCCAGAGGTCGGTGTCACTGTCGAGCTGAGTAGGACCTTGTCGCATGCGCAACATCGGGGCACCCGAGATCATCGCCATCCTCCTGGTCGTCGTCCTGCTCTTCGGCGCCAAGCGGCTTCCTGACACCGCGCGCGGCCTGGGCCGCTCGCTGCGCATCTTCAAGGCCGAGACCAAGGGCCTGCGCGACGACGACAAGGCCGACGAGGAGACCGTCGTCACCACCCAGCAGGTGACGCCCTCCCCGCGGCCCATCGAGAGCCCGGCCCCGACGGTCACGCGCGTGACGCACACCACCCAGCACTCGTCGGACGTCTCCGAGCGCTGATCCCGCACACCTGTCCCACGTCCTCCACCGAGCGCTGAGGGCTGCCTAGACCGTGGCTGGTGTGAACGAGGCGATCCCGATCCCGCGCAACCGCCGACGCCCCCGCGTACCCGTGCCGCCCCTGCGCCGCAAGCGCCGCCGGCGCTCGCCCGACGGCGCGATGACGCTGGTCGAGCACCTGCGCGAGCTGCGCGCGCGTCTGGTCAAGTCCTTCGCGGCGGCGATCCCCGGCGTCGTCGTCGGCCTGGTCTTCTACAAGCGCATCTCTGCGTTCCTCGTGCAGCCGTTCTGCGACGCCCACATCCGCGGGTTCGGCCAGACCAGCTGCCCGGCGCTGGTGCAGAACGGCATCACCGCGCCGTTCAACACGGCGCTCTCCGTGGCCGCGATGACCGGCATCCTGCTGGCCGCGCCGGTGTGGCTCTACCAGCTGTGGGCCTTCGTGACGCCCGGGCTGCACACCAACGAGCGCCGCTGGTCGATCGCCTTCCTCTCGACCGCGATCCCGCTGTTCTTCTCCGGCGCCGTCGTCGCCTACCTGATCCTGCCGAAGGCGATCTCGGTCCTGCTGAGCTTCACGCTGACCGACGCCTCGAACCTGGTCGAGGTCGGCGACTACCTCAACATCCTCATCCGGATGATCCTGGTCTTCGGGCTGGCGTTCGAGATGCCGGTGTTCATCGCCATGCTCAACGTCGCGGGCGTGCTCTCGGCCCGCAACCTGCTGCGCTCGTGGCGCTACACCACCTTCGGCATCTTCGTCTTCGCCGCCGTCGCCACCCCGACCGGTGACCCCTTCACCATGCTGACGCTCGCCCTGCCGATGGTGGTGCTCTTCCTCGCGGCCTACCTGTTCTGCGTCTGGAACGACCGCCGCCGCGCCGCCCGCGGCACCGACTACGACCAGTTCGACGACGACGAGGCCTCGCCGCTCGACTACACCTGAGCCGGGCGCCGGGCGGGCGGCGCGCGCCTCGCGCGAGCGTCGGCACCGACACGTACGCTGAGGCCATGAGCTCTCCCGCCGAGCGGTACGCGGCGTCGCGGAGGCGGGCCGCCGAGGCCCGCACGGAGGTCGCCAGGTTCAGCGCGGGCTACGAGTTCGGGCTCGACGACTTCCAGCTGCGCGCGTGCAGGGCCCTCGAAGCAGGGCACGGCGTGCTGGTCGCCGCGCCGACCGGCGCCGGGAAGACGGTGGTGGGCGAGTTCGCCGTGCACCTCGCCCTCGCGCAGGGCCACAAGTGCTTCTACACGACGCCGATCAAGGCGCTGTCGAACCAGAAGTTCCACGACCTGGTCGAGCGCTACGGCCCCGAGAAGGTCGGGCTGCTCACCGGCGACAACACCGTCAACGGCGAGGCGCCGATCGTCGTCATGACGACCGAGGTCCTGCGCAACATGCTCTACGCCGGCTCGCCGACGCTGGTCGGGCTCGCGTTCGTCGTGATGGACGAGGTGCACTACCTCGCCGACCGCTTCCGCGGCGCCGTCTGGGAAGAGGTGATCATCCACCTGCCCGAGTCGGTGCGGCTGGTCTCGCTCTCGGCGACCGTGAGCAACGCCGAGGAGTTCGGCGACTGGCTGGTGACCGTGCGCGGCGACACCACCGTCGTCCTCGAGGAGCACCGGCCGGTGCCGCTCTGGCAGCACGTGATGGTGCAGGACACCTTGTACGACATGTTCACGGACCCCGACCAGCGGGCGGTGAACCCGGAGGTCGTGCGGGTCGCGCGGGAGCAGTCCGTGCGGATGTACGACCCCCGCCGACAGCCGCGCGGGCGCGGTCCGAGGGGCGGCGGGTTCCGCGGCGCCTCGCGCGTCGACGTCATCGAGCGGCTGCGTGCCGAGGGCCTGCTCCCGGCCATCACCTTCATCTTCAGCCGCGCCGGCTGCGACGCCGCGGTGCAGCAGTGCCTGGCCGCCAACCTGCGGCTCAACACGCCGGCCGAGGCGCTCGAGGTGCGCGGCATCGTCGACGCGCGCAGCTCCACGATCCCCGACGAGGACCTCCACGTCCTCGGCTACGACGACTTCGCCGAGGCGCTCGAGCGCGGCATCGCCGCCCACCACGCCGGTCTCCTGCCCACGTTCAAGGAGATCGTCGAGGAGCTGTTCGTCCGCGGCCTCGTCAAGGCGGTGTTCGCCACCGAGACGCTGGCGCTCGGCATCAACATGCCTGCGCGCACGGTGATCCTCGAGAAGCTCACCAAGTGGAACGGCGAGACCCACGCCGACATCACGCCGGGCGAGTACACCCAGCTCACCGGGCGCGCCGGTCGCCGCGGCATCGACGTCGAGGGCCACGCCGTCGTCGTCTACGCACCTGGGCTCGATCCGGCAGCCGTCGCGGGGCTCGCCAGCACGCGTACCTATCCCTTGCGCTCGAGCTTCCGGCCGTCCTACAACATGGCGGTCAACCTGGTGCGGCAGTACGGCCGCGGCCGCTCGCGCGAGCTGCTCGAGACCTCCTTCGCCCAGTTCCAGGCCGACCGGGCGGTGGTCGGGCTGGCGCGCCAGGTGCAGCGCAACGAGGAGGCGCTCGAGGGCTACCGCGAGGCGATGCACTGCGAGCTCGGAGACTTCGGCGAGTACGCGGCGCTGCGTCGCGCCCTCAGCGACCGCGAGGCCGAGCTGGCCCGCCGGGGCGCCGCCAACCGCAAGGCACAGGCCGCCGCCGCGCTCGAGGCGCTCAAGGTCGGCGACGTGATCGAGGTGCCGTCGGGCCGCCGCGCCGGGCTGGCGGTCGTGCTCGACCCCGGCTTCAACGGCTCGTTCGACGGGCCCCGCCCGACGGTCCTGACCGCTGACCGGCAGGTCCGCAAGCTCACCGCCGCGGACTTCCCCGTGCCGGTGAAGGCGCTCGACACCGTACGCATCCCGCGCGGCTTCAACCCGCGCAACCCGCAGGCCCGGCGCGACCTCGCCTCGTCGCTGCGCAACACGAAGGCGGTCGAGGGCGGGAAGCCCCGGCGCGTACGCGGTGGTGGCGGCGACGACCCGGCGATCGCGCGGCTGCGCCAGGCGATGCGCGACCACCCGTGCCACCGGTGCCCCGACCGCGAGGAGCACGCACGGTGGGGCGAGCGGACCCTCAAGCTCGAGCGCGACACCGCGGCGCTGCAGCGGCGGGTCGCGGCGCGCACCCACACGATCTCGCGCACGTTCGACCGGGTCACCGCGCTGCTCGAGTCGCTGGGCTACCTCGAGGGCGATCGGGTGACCGTGGCGGGGGAGCGGCTCGGGCGCATCTACACCGAGCTCGACCTGCTCGCTGCCGAGTGCCTGCGCGAGGGCATCTGGGAGGACCTCGGCCCGGCCGAGCTCGCCGCCTGCGCGTCGGCGCTGGTGTTCGAGTCGCGGGCCAACGACGACGGCGGCGCGCCCCGGCTGCCCGGCGGCGCCGCGACCGACGCGCTCGAGGCGACCGTGCGGCTGTGGGGCGCGCTCAACGGGCTCGAGGAGGAGCACAAGCTCGAGTTCACCCACCAGCCCGACCTCGGCTTCTCGTGGGCGGCCTACCGCTGGGCGAGCGGCGCGCGGCTCGACACCGTGCTGCGCGACAGCGGGCTGGCGGCCGGCGACTTCGTCCGCTGGTGCAAGCAGCTCATGGACCTGCTCGGCCAGCTGGCCACCGCCGCCCCCGACGGCTCGTCCGTCCGGCCGGCCGCGCAGGCGGCGATCGACCGCGTACGCCGTGGCGTGGTCGCCTACTCCTCCCTCACCTGACGCTCCGCCGGGGCTGAGCTTGATCGGCTAGGCCGATCAACCTCGTGCGAGACCCATGCAAGTTGCTCGGCCTGGCACGAGTTCGATCGGCTAGGGCGATCAACGTCGACAGGTGGGTCAGGGGCGGGCGAGGACGGCGAGGAGGCGGTCGGCGGAGCCGCCGAGGCCCCAGCGGCGTACGAGCTCGGCGAAGGCGTCGGGGTCGGCGGGGGAGCGGGGGAGCCGGTCGTCGTGCGGCGGGAGCGGGGCGTCGCGGGCGACGCGGACGACGACGGGCGCAGCGGCGAGGTAGTCGGTCGCCGCGCGCAGCTTGGCGGCGACGGCGGGGGTCATGCCGCGGTCGCCCCGCTCGAGCGCGTCGAGAACTCCGGCGAGCGTGCCGTACCGCGCGAGCAGGGAGGCGGCGGTCTTCTCGCCGATGCCGGCGACGCCGGGCAGCCCGTCGGACGGGTCGCCGCGCAGGAGCGCGAAGTCGGCGTAGGCGTCGCCGGAGGCCACACCGTACTTCTCGCTCAGCTTGGCCTGGTCGAAGACCTCGTGCGCCCCCACGCCCTTGTTGCCGACGTAGAGGACGCGCACCCGGCGGGTGTCGTCGACGAGCTGGAACAGGTCGCGGTCACCGGTCACGACGTCGGCCGGCATCGCCCCGCCGCACGCCTGGACGACCGAGCCGATCACGTCGTCGGCCTCGTAGCCCGGCACCCCGAACGACGCGATCCCCAGCGCGCGCAGGCACTCCTCGATGACCGGCACCTGGCCGACGATGGCGTCGGGCACGACCTCGCCGCCCTCGGGCGCGACGCGGTGGGCCTTGTAGGAGGGCAGCGCGGCAACCCGGAAGTCGGGTCGCCACGACGCGTCCATGGCGGCGACCAGCCGGGTCGGCCCGCGGTCCTTGACCAGCCGGGCCAGGAAGTCGAGGAACCCCCGCACGGCGTTGACGGGCGTCCCGTCAGGCGCCGTGACGGAGTCGGGCACGCCGAAGAACGCCCGGAAGTAGAGCGAGGGCGCGTCGACGACCATGAGGCGTTCGGCCATGGGCACAGGCTGCCACAGCCACCACGGTGTGAGATGACACCTGTGGTGCGCCCGGTGCGGAGGTGGATAGTGTGCTCGCCATGACCCCGCCGGCGAACCTCGACGCACTGCGCTCGAGGCTCGAGCGGGCAGCGGCGGCGACCGCCGCCGCGGGGCTCGACGCGCTGCTCGTCAGCCCGGGTCCTGATCTGCGCTACCTCACCGGCTACGACGCGGTGGCGCTCGAGCGGCTCACCTGCCTGGTGCTGCGCGCCGCGGGCGACCCGGTGGTCGTGGTGCCCACGCTCGAGCGGGCTGCGGCGGTGGCCAGCCCCATCGGCGGGCTGGGCCTCGAGGTCACGACCTGGGACGAGCTCGACGACCCCTACGCGCTCACGGTGGGCCTCGTGCCCGCTGCGCGCCGGCTCGCGGTCGACGACCGGATGTGGGCCGTGAAGGCGCTCGCCCTGCGCGCCGCGGCTCCCGACGCCGAGCAGAGCGCCGCGGGCGCCGTGCTGCGCGAGCTGCGGATGCGCAAGGACCCCGCCGAGGTCGACTCGCTGCGCGCGGCGGGCGAGGCCATCGACCGCGTGCACGCGCGCGTCGGCGACTGGCTGCGCGCCGGCCGGACCGAGCGCGAGGTGGGCCGCGACATCGCCGACGCGATCATCGCGGAGGGCCACGTCAGCGTCGACTTCGTGATCGTGGGGTCAGGGCCCAACGGCGCCTCGCCGCACCACGAGCTCTCCGACCGGGTCGTGCAGCACGGCGAGCCGGTCGTGGTCGACATCGGCGGCACCATGCCCGACGGCTACTGCTCCGACAGCACGCGGGTCTACTCGGTCGGCGAGCCGCCCGCGGAGTTCGTCGCCTACTACGACGTGCTGCAGCGCGCGCAGCAGGCGGCCTGCGAGCTCGTCGCCCCTGGCGTCAGCTGCGAGGCGGTCGACGCCGCGGCGCGCGAGGTCATCGAGGCCGCGGGCTACGGCGAGCGCTTCGTGCACCGCACGGGGCACGGCATCGGCCTCGAGACCCACGAGGACCCCTACATCGTCTCCGGCTCCACCCTCGCGCTCGAGCCCGGCATGGCCTTCTCGGTCGAGCCGGGGATCTACCTCGAGGGTGCGCACGGAGCGCGCATCGAAGACATCGTCGTCTGCACCACCGAGGGCGCCGAGCTGCTCAACCAGCGGCCCCGGAGCTTGGAGGTGGTCGGCGGGTGACCTGGCCGTCGACCACGACCGCTCACCCGTTCGGCTGCACCTGGGGGGGACCACATCAGGGCTCTGCGGAGCCCTGCCGATAGCACGACCAGCACTCCGGACGGGGGCGCGAGCGCCGACCCAGCCCGTCGGCACCCCTGTGCCCGCCCGGACCGACGGCCACGTCCCCGACCGACCCGAGCCAGAGGAGTCCCGAATGAAGCGCACCCTGGCAGGCCTCGCAGCCACCACCGCAGGCGTTGCAGCCCTGGCGGCCGCAGCCCTCACTGCGCCTGGCGCCTCCGCCACCCCGAGTGCCACCACCTCCGTCGCCAACGCCTCAGCGTCGATCACAGCATCGCAGAACGTGACGCCCGCCGCAGTCAAACGAGCGCGTCAGCGGGCGGCCTACTCCGCGAGCATCGTCACCCGCGTCAACACGCTGCGCGTGTCTCGCGGGCTGCCTGCGCTGACCGTCGCCGAGGACCTCACGGCCTACGCCACCACCCACTCGGCGCAGATGGCCCGCCCCCACCGGCTGGCCCACTCCACGGGTCTGGCCCAGCTGTGCTGCTGGCGGGTCGTCGGCGAGAACGTCGCGTTCGCCGCCTCGCCCTACAAGGCCCACGTGGCGCTCGTGCACTCGCCCAAGCACCTGGCCAACATGCTCGACCCGCGCTACACCGAGGTCGGCGTCGGCGCTGTCAGCAGCGGCGGGCAGGTGTGGGTGACCGAGGTCTTCCGCACCCGCGCGCCCGGCCGCTAGCCCCGTCGGGCGCCGCAGCCGGAGCACCGGCGCGCGGCGCCGCACCGGTGACAGGCAGGATGCCGGGGTGAGCTCCACACCGCCATCATCCCCCGCCACGCTGCTCGTGAACGGCTTCGTCCACAGCCCTGCCGACCCCTTCGCGACGGCTCTGCTCGTCGTGGACGACACCGTCGCCTGGGTGGGCTCGGACGCGGCCGCCACCACCTCGGCCCCCAGCGGCGCGCGGGTCGTCGACCTCGACGGCGCGCTCGTCACCGCCGCCTTCGTCGACGCACACGTGCACACGACCGCGGTCGGGCTGCGGCTGGTCGGTGCCGTGCTCGACCTCTCGCACGTGCGCTCGGCCCGCGAGCTGCTCGACGCCGTACGCGGTGCGGCCTCCGGCGCGCCGCTGCTGCTCGGTGAGGGCTGGGACGAGACGCGCTGGGACGACCCGCGGCTGCCCACCGCCGGCGAGCTCGACGAGGCAGCCGGCGGCGCGCAGGTCCTGCTGGGCCGGGTCGACGCGCACGCCTCGCTGGCCGGCACGGCGCTGCTCCGCGCTCCAGGACAGGCCGCGGCCGGCACGACCGGCCACCTCACCGGCCACCTCACCGGCACCGCGCACACCGCCGCCACCTCCTGGGCCTACGCCCACCTGCCCGCCGAGCTGCGCACGCTCGCCCAGCGGGCGGCGCTGCGCCACGCCGCGTCGCTCGGCATCGGCGCGGTCCACGAGATGGGCGGCCCCGGCTTCGGCGGCCCCGAGGACCTGCGCGCGCTGCTCTCGCTGACGAGCGAGGACGAGCTCGCCCTGCCGCGCGTCACCGGCTACTGGGGCGAGCTGGGGGCCAGCGCGCGCGCCCTGGAGCTCGGCGCCGCCGGCGCGGCCGGCGACGTGCTGGCCGACGGCACGCTCGGCTCGCGCACCGCGGCGCTGCGCGAGCCCTACGCCGACCGCGCGGGCTGGTCCGGCGAGCCCTACGTCTCGGCCGCCCAGGTGCGCGACGCCGTGCTCGCCGCGGCCGCCGACGGCAGCCAGGCCGGGTTCCACGTGATCGGCGACGGCGCCCTCGACGTCGTCGTGGCGGGCCTGCGTGAGGCGGCGGAGCGCGTCGGCGCGTCGGTCGTGCGCGCCGGTCGCCACCGCCTGGAGCACCTCGAGATGCCCGACGCCGGGGCGGTCGCCGTGCTCGCCGACCTCGGCGTCGTCGCCTCGGTCCAGCCGGCGTTCGACGCCGCGTGGGGCGGCGCCGACGGCATGTACGCAGCCCGCCTGGGCGCCGAGCGCGCCGCCCGGCTCAACCCCTTCGGCGCGCTCGCGGCCGCCGGCGTCGTGCTGGCCTTCGGCAGCGACGCGCCGGTGACCCCGCTGGCTCCGTGGGAGGCGGTGCGGGCGGCCTCGCAGCCGCGTACGCCGGGGGCCGGGCTCTCGGTCCGCGCCGCCTTCGCGGCGCACACGAGGGGCGGGTGGCGGGCGATCGGCCGCGACGACGCCGGCGTGCTCGTCCCGGGCGCCCCGGCGACCTACGCCGTCTGGGAGCCGGGCGAGCTCGTCGTCGCGGCGCCCGACTCGCGCGTCGCGGCGTGGTCGACCGACCCGCGCTCCGGCATCCCGGGCCTGCCGGACCTGTCGCCCGGTGTGCCGGCGCCGCGCTGCCTGCGCACCGTCGTCGACGGGCGCACGGCGTACGAAGCGTCCTGACGGGCGCTCGGCGCGGCACCCGGGCGGGGTGCCGCGCCGAACCCTCTACCTCAGGGTGAGGGGTGGCGCACCGAGGGGGCGACCGGGCCGACCGGCCCGACCACCGGCACGCGCCCGTCGGGCAGCCGGCCCTCGAGGAGCCGAGCGGCTCCCGCCCTCGACGCCGTGCCCGCCGGCGCCACGGGTCCGGCGGGCGACGCCGGCACGAGCCCGGTCACCTGCGGCAGCGGCGCCTCGAACGAGGTGTCGCGCTGGCCGCCCACCGGCATCCACGCGTCGACGTAGACAGCGAGCCAGCCCATGGCGACCTCGCTGGCGGCGTACTCCTCGCGGCCGGGGTAGGTGTCCTCGCCCGGCTGGAAGGTCCGGCCGTCGGGGTTGCGCGCCTGCAGCGCGAGCTGGCCCTCCAGGTGCTTGCCGAGCAGGTCGACGGCCTCGTCGCGCTGCACCGGGTCGGTCGTCGTGAGCAGCCGGTAGGCGTCGAGCGAGGCGAACTGGGCGCGGCGCACGACGCCCCACCGGGTGCCCTCGGGGAAGAAGATCGACCCGTCGGCGCCGTAGACCGGACCGGTCTGCACGGTGCCGTCGGCGTTGGTGCGCGTGAACTGGCGCGTCGTCAGCACCGACCACTGCCGGTCGGCCTGGAAGGTGGCCGACTCGGGTGCGGTCGTGCCGGCCAGGCGGGCGAAGGCCACGCCCCACCAGTCCTGCTGCACGGTGGAGAAGTAGTCGGGGTTGCGCACGCCCTGGTTGACGATCACGCCGTCGGCCTCGGCGTTGGTGCCGCGCAGCCGGGCGCGGGCCTCGACGCCGTTGACCACCTGGGCGGACGCCGCGTCACCCGGCGTCGCGAACGAGGAGACCTCGTAGTCGACCGCCTTGCGGCGCCACAGCGCGGCTCGCGGGTGGTCGGGCATCATCGCGACGGCCAGCTCGAGCAGCGCCGCGTTCCACGAGTTCTCCTCGGCCTTGGTGTCGCCGGCGGCCAGCTCGGTGCCGTCGACCGCGCGCCAGTAGGGGACGTCGAGAGTGAGCAGGTGGTCGGCCTCGGCGACGACCATCGTCGCGGCGTACTCCCGGTCCTGCGGCTCCACCGAGTCCCACGACAGCCAGGCCGCGAGCCCGGTCAGCATCGCCCAGTGGGCCGTCTGCCAGCCGTAGCCCCAGCCGCCCGGCGTGAACGCCGCGTGCTCGCAGGCGACCGTGCGGATCGTCCAGTCGAGGTAGCCGCGACCCTGCTCGGCGGTCACGCCGAGCGCGCCGGCGTCCCACGTCTGGGTCGAGAGCCCGATCGAGAGCGCCGCCGCGCGCATCGCGGGGATGCGGATCGCGTACTCCACCTGGGCCGGGCCCCAGTAGCCGAGCAGGTCGGCGTAGGGGCGGCGCACCATCGTCTGGGAGGGGTAGCCCGCGCCCATGAGGTAGCGCTCGGCGTTGCCCAGCGCCGTGCGCGACTGGCCCTCGACGTCCTCCATGCTCGTCGGCTGGCGCAGGCCCTGCGGCGGCACGACCAGCGAGGCGTTGGCGTCGTGGCGCGCCGCGACCGTGCGGGCGGCGAGGTAGGGGCACGAGCTGGCGCGGCCCACGGGCGCGCGCCACGGGAGGGGTACGGCTCCGGCCGCCCGGGTCACAGCGACCGCGGTGGTCGCGGGGCCGGGGTAGAGGTCGTCGCGCAGCAGCCAGGTGCGCCCGCGGACGACGCCGACGGTGTCGCGGCCGTCGCCGTCCCAGTCGCCGGCCACCGCCTCGTCGGCGGCCGAGCCGTACTGCAGCTGGGTCGAGCCCTTGGGGATGCCGGTCGGCAGCGGGGGCACGGGCGGGGCAGAGGGCGAGCCCGAGGGGCTCGCCGACGACGAGGGCGCGGGAGTGGCCCGGCCGACCAGGGCGGCGCGCGGAGCGGCGGACCCTCGTGCTGAGCTCGAGGGTGAGGCGCTGCTGCTCGGCGTGCGCGACGAGGTCGGCGTGCTCGAGGAGGTCGGCGTGCTCGAGGGGCTGGGCGTCGCCCGCGGCGGCTGGAGCCGAGACGGCGCACCGCGCAGGTAGAAGGTGGTGCCGCGGCGCACGCCGAGGTCGTCGGTGCCGTTGCCGTCCCAGTCGCCGACCACGGGCACGTCGCCCGCGCTGCCGAAGGCGACGCGCGAGGTGCGGCCCAGCGCCGAGCCGTGCAGCACGCGCAGGAAGAAGGTGCCGGCCCGGAAGACGCCCAGGTCGGTGCGCCCGTCGCCGTCCCAGTCGCCGACCACGGGGACGTCGCCGGCGGCGCCGAAGCCGCCGATCGTCGTGTCGGGCGCGGGCGACTTGCCGATCGCGACCGGGTAGAGCGTCCAGGTGCCGCCCGCGAAGACGCCGGGCGTGTAGGCGCCGTCGCCGTTCCAGTCGCCCCACACCGCGACCGCGCCCGGAGGGGTCGCCACGCGCACGAACGTGTCCCAGGCGGGGCTCACCGCGTCGCCGGTCTTGGCGACCCGCGAGTCGGGCAGCGCGTAGCCCGGCACGCTGCGCAGGGCGCCCACTTCAGGCCCGGCGTCGACCGAGCCCGGTCGGGCGTAGGTGGCCGACGCGGGAGAGGCGCCCACCGCGACGGTCAGGCCGGTGGCGAGGACGGTCGCGGCGGACCCGGCGGCGAGCCAGCGGGCGTGCGGGCGTCGGGCGGTGGAGGAGGCGAGAAGCACTGGGCGGACTCCGGCGACGTCGGTGGAGGCGGCGCTCCATCGTGCGCCTGGCCCGGCGCGTCGCCGGGCCTCGGCACCCTAACCGGCGTGTCGGACCCGACACGCCGCACGGGTGGCTGCGCGCCGATTTCCGGAAGGCGGCGCAGTGGTTGCGCGGCGGTGTACCTGACCTGCACAAACGCCGCTGTGGATCGCATCGTCGCAGGTCAGGGGCTGGTTGACACCTCGGACGACGTGAGTACGGTTTCCCCTAGTCCACCGCGAGGACGACCGAGAGACCGCCTGCTCCAACACGTGCGAGACCCGAGCCAGGGCACGGCTGACGCAACGGCCGCACCCCCGCGCCAGGTGACGGGTCGGTGGCGTGCGGGACGCAGAACCCGCGGTCCTCGGGGGGCGGGGTGGAGGAGAGAGCTCGCTGCCCAGTAGACAACGGCAGTCGATCCCGCAGCCGGCGGGACGGTGTCGGTCCGAAGGGCGCCCGCTCCTCCTCCACTCTGCCCGAGCGGCGGGCGCCGCCACGCGACCCGAGCGGCGGGCGCCGCCACGCGACCCGAGCGGCTGTCGCCGCCACGTACCCTGGGTGCCTCCGCCCGCCCCGGGCGGCGCGGACCGCGGGAGGATGCCGGAGTGCTCGACTCGCCCTCCGCGCCCGTGCTCGGCCCCGCCGCCCTGCGCTGGCCGGCCGACGAGCCCCGCCGCAGCGAGCTCGCCCTGCGGGCCGCGGCCTGCGTCGTCTCGGGCCTGCTGCTCATGCTGGCCTTCCCCCCGTGGTCGGTGTGGCCGGCGGCGATCGCGGGAGTCGGGCTGTTCGCCCTGGCCCTGCGCGGCACGACGCTGAAGCAGGGCACGTGGCTCGGCGCGCTGCAGGGCGCCGCGTTCTTCGGCCCGCTGCTGCACTGGACCGGGATCTACGTCGGGCCCGTGCCGTGGCTCGCGCTCGTGGTGCTCGAGGCGCTGTTCGTCGCGCTGCTCGGCACCGCGTACTCCGTCGTCGGGCGCCTGCACCCCGTGCCGTGGGCGCTCGCGGTCGCGTGCCTCTGGTCGCTGCAGGAGTCCGCGCGCGGGCGCCTGCCCTACGGCGGGTTCCCGTGGGGTCGGCTCGGCTTCGCCATGGCCGACGCGCCGGTCGCCCACCTGGCCCGCCTCGGCGGCGTGCCGCTCGTCGGCTTCGCCGTCGCTCTCGCGGGCTCGTCGGTCGCGGCCGGTGCGCTGCTGGCTGCCCGCCACCGCCGCGCCGCCGGCGCGCTGCTGGTGCTCGCCGGGCTGCTCGTCGCCGTCGTCCCGCGCGCGGTGCCCTTCGCCGAGCCGGCCGGCCGCCACGTACGCGTCGCGCTGGTCCAGGGCAACGTGCCGCGCGCGGGCCTCGACTTCAACGCCCAGCGCGAGGCCGTCCTGCGCAACCACGTCGCACGGACCCACGAGTTCGCCGCGAGCGTCCGGCGCGGCGAGGTGCCGCAGCCCGACCTGGTGATCTGGCCCGAGAACAGCTCCGACATCGACCCGCTGGTCAACGCCGACGCCCACGCCCTCATCGACGACGCCGTGCGCGACATCGGCGTGCCGGTGCTCGTCGGCGCGGTGCTCGAGGGCCCCGGCCGCTACGTCTCGAACGCGGGCATCGTGTGGGACCCGCAGACCGGCCCCGGCGCGCGCTACGTCAAGCGCCACCCCGTCCCGTTCGCCGAGTACATCCCGATGCGCGACGTGGCCCGGCGGTTCTCCTCCGCGGTCGACCGGGTCGCCCGCGACTTCGTCCACGGCAGCACGGTGGGCGCCCTCGACGTCGCCGGCGTGCGCCTCGGCGACGTGATCTGCTTCGAGGTCGGCTACGACGGGCTCGTGCGCGACGTCGTCGACCACGGCGCGCAGGTCGTGGTGGTGCAGACCAACAACGCCACCTTCGGGCGCACGCCGCAGACCGAGCAGCAGCTGCAGATGTCGCGGCTGCGCGCCCAGGAGACCGGGCGGGAGGTACTGGTCGCCGCGACCAGCGGCGTGAGCGCGGTCGTCGCGGCCGACGGCACGGTCGAGCAGCGCACGGCGTTGTTCACGCCGAGGGTGCTCAGTGCGGACGTGACGCTGGCCGACGGCGCGAGCCGGACGCTGGCCGTGCGCCTGCGCACCGCACCCGAGTGGGTCCTCGGCCTGCTGGCACTGGTCGGGCTGGGCGCGGGGCTCCGCACGGTGCGGCGGGGGCGCGGGTCCGGCCCGCGCGACGGCTGGGGGAGGATCTCTCCCGGCCGGCGCTCGGCGCCGACCGGACTCCTGCCGCCGATGCGGCGTGCCGACGGAAGGACTGCGCAGACGTGACGGGGGAGGAGCTGGGACGGGTGCTCGTCGTCGTCCCGACCTACGACGAGATCCACAACCTCGAGCCGGTCGTCGAGCGGCTGTTCGCGGCGGTGCCGGAGGCCGAGGTCCTCGTCGCCGACGACGCCAGCCCCGACGGCACGGGCGAGCTCGCCGACCGGATGGCCGCCGCCGACCCGCGGGTGCACGTGCTGCACCGCGCGGGCAAGGAGGGCCTCGGCGCCGCCTACCTCGCCGGCTTCGCCTGGGCGATCGAGCGCGGCTACGGCGTGGTGGTCGAGATGGACGCCGACGGCAGCCACCCGCCGGAGGCGCTGCCGCAGATGCTCGAGCGGCTGCGCACCAGCGACCTGGTGCTCGGCAGCCGCTGGGTGCCCGGCGGCGCGGTCGTCAACTGGCCGCGCAGCCGCGAGGTGCTCAGCCGCGGCGGCAACCTCTACACCCGGCTGGTGCTGGGTGTGCACCTGCGCGACGTCACCGGCGGCTACCGCGCGTTCCGTGCGGCCACGCTGCGCGGGCTGAGCCTCGAGGGCGTCCAGTCGCAGGGCTACTGCTTCCAGGTCGACCTCGCCTGGCGGGCGGTCCGCTCGGGCTACCGCGTGGCCGAGGTGCCGATCACCTTCGTCGAGCGCGAGCGCGGCGAGTCGAAGATGAGCCAGGCCATCGTGGTCGAGGCGCTGTGGCGGGTGACGCTGTGGGGCGTCCGCGACCTGCCGCGCCGGCTGCTGCGCCGCCTGCAGGCGCTGGCCCAGCCGCGGCTGCGCGAGAGCTGAGCGCCGTGCCCGCCCTCCTGGTCGTGTGCTTCCTCGTCGTCCCGCTCGCCGAGATCTGGGTCATCGTCCAGGTCGGGCAGGCGATCGGCGGCTGGCAGACGTTCGCGCTGCTCCTGCTCGAGAGCCTGCTGGGCGGGTGGATCGTCAAGCGCGAGGGAGTACGCGCGTGGCGGGCCCTGCGCGCGTCGCTCGCGGGCGGCGGGCTGCCCTCCCGTGAGCTGCTCGACGCGGCACTGGTGCTGGTGGGCGGCACGCTGCTGCTGGCCCCCGGCTTCCTGACCGACGTCGTCGGCTTCTTCCTCGTGCTGCCGCCGACCCGTCCGGTCGCGCGCCGGCTCGTCACCGCGGTGCTCGTCCGTCGCCTGCTGCGCCGGGGCGGCGCCGGCGGCCTGCTCGGCACGCTGCTGCTGAGCCGAGGGGCCCCGGCCCGGCCGCCGCGCGGGGCGCAGCCCGGCTGGGGCTCCGCACCGGGTGGGCGACCCTCGGCCCCGGGCGACGTCGTCCCGGGCGAGGTCCTCCACCGCGACGACGAGGGCTGAGCGCCTGGACCCCCGCACGCACGAGGACCCGCCGCCCGGGCGGGCGACGGGTCCTCGGCAGTGCGGACGCGGGACGTGCGGACCCGCTCAGGCGCTCTTGCGGCCCGTGGTCTCGCCGCGGCGGGCGCGGAGCAGGGCCAGGCGCTCCTCGAGCAGCTCCTCGAGCTCGGCGACGGTGCGCCGCTCGAGCAGCATGTCCCAGTGGGTGCGCGGCGGCTTGACCCGCTTGGCCTCGGGCATCTCGGCGTCGCTGCGCAGCGCCTCCTGCCCGCAGACGCGGCACTCCCAGACGAGGGGGACCTCCGCCTCCATCGACATCGGCACCGACGTGCGGTGCCCGCTCGGGCAGTCGTAGTCGATGCGCTGGCGGGGAGCTGTCTCCACGCCTGCGTCGGTCTCATAGCTCTGCGCCCCGAGACGAGAGCCGCGTAGTGCGCGCTCAGCCATTGGACGCCTCCCTTCCCTGCGACTGCGGATGCTTCATGCGGTGCTGCGGGTGCACGTGGTGCTGTGGCGGGTGCTGCGTGGCGGGAGCCGCTGCGCCGTGCTCCCGCCGTTGACGGTGCAACGTCCGACCGGTCGGTCGGATTCCCTGGACCGGTGACGCGGGCAACGAACCGCCACCCACCTCTCGCCCTCGCACGCAACGACTCGACACCCTGCATCGTCCCCGTCCAGCGTGCCCGTCAAGCCCGTCCACCGCAGTATTCGGAGCCCGCGGGGCCCCGGACGGCTCAGTGCCGCGGTGCGGCGACGGTGGCCCGCGCCACGTGCAGCCGCAGGTGCGCGGGCAGGCGGGCGAAGGTGGCCGACATGGCGGCCGCCACAGCCGCGGGCGGCGAGCGCAGGTCGAGGTATGCCGACCAGCGCTCCTGCGGCAGCGCGAAGAACGCGGCGAAGAAGCGGTCGACGTCCTCGGCGCCGAGGGGCAGCAGGGCCTCGAGCCCCCGGTCGAGCAGGTACGCGGTGGCCCGCCGCCCCCGCGGCCACAGCGCCGTGCGGGCCGCCTCCACCGCACCGCCGCCGTCGGTGGGGCCGCGCCCGCCCGTGGCTCCCAGCGCGCCGGCCGCCGCCCGGGCGAGCGCCGGCGCGAGCAGGAGCGAGCTCAGGACGCTGTAGCCGGTCGCCGGATGGACCATGCCGGCAGCCGCGCCGAAGGGAAGGGCCGGGGCGAAGGCACCACTGCGTACCCGGGCGCGCCCGAGCGGGATGGCCACCCGCTCGCTGCGGCCCGCGCGCACGATGCCGCGCTCGTCGAGCAGGGCGTGCAGCTGCGAGCGCAGCTGCTCCAGCGCGACCGGCGGCCGGGCGGCCAGCGAGGTGAGCTCGAGCAGCGAGGTGCCGTCGCCGAGGTCGAGGCCGTAGAGGAAGGCCGGCGGGCCGTCGCGCCCAGGCGCGACCCAGTCCATGAAGAGCGCGCCGCCCGGTGGTAGCAGGTCGGGCACGCCCTCGACCACCTCGCCCCAGGCCCGCTGCTGCGCGGGCGCGTTCGCGGCCCCGCCGGTGGCGTCGACGACGAGGGAGCCCGCGACCTCCGTGCCGTCGGCGAGCACGGCCACCGACGACGTACCGGCCCCGCGCACCCCGGCGAGCCGGCCGCGGCGCTCGACCGCACCGGCGCCGAGCGCGCGGGTCCGCAGCGCTGCCGCGAGCGCGGCGTCGTCGAGGCGGGCGTAGGGCCGGGGGAGCAGCACGTCTCCGCCCGCGCGGGTGCGCACGAGCGGCTGGTCGTGGCGGGTGGCGAGCGCGTAGGGATCGCCGAGCCGCAGGGCCGCCGCGGCGTCGACGACCTCGTCCCACCAGCAGCAGTAGGTCGCCGACCAGCGCACCGGCGGCCCCACGCGCAGCACGCGCAGCCCCTCGAGCGCCAGGGCAGCGGTCGCGGCCAGGGCAGCGGGCCCCGACCCTGCCACCACGGCGTCCCAGTACGCTGCCGAACCGTCCCTCACGGCGCACAGACGACCACAGACCGCTCGTCGGCGCCAGGCAGCGCTTCGCGAAGGAGTCGGCGATGGAGTACCGCACGCTCGGCCGGACCGGCCTCTCGGTCTCGGAGATCGGCTACGGCGCCTGGGGCATCGGCGGCGGCGCGTGGGTGGGTGCCGCCGAGGACGAGTCGGTCGCCGCGCTGAACGCGGCCATCGACGCCGGGGTCACCTTCATCGACACCGCCCGCGGCTACGGCGAGAGCGAGCGCATCGTGGGCAAGGTCCTGCGTGCCCGGCAGGACGACCGCATCGTCGTGGCCACGAAGGTGCCGCCGAAGAACGCGACGTGGCCCGCGCCCGGCGGCCTGGACCCCTCGGCGACGTTCCCCGGCGAGCACATCCGCGCCAGCCTCGAGGAGAGCCTGTCGGCCTCGGGCCTCGACGCCTTCGACGTCGTGCAGTTCCACGTCTGGAGCGACGACTGGGTCGGCCGCGGCGACTGGCTCGAGACGGTCGAGGCGCTCAAGCGCGAGGGCAAGATGCGGTTCTTCGGCGTCTCGATCAACGACTACCAGCCGGAGAACGCCCTCGAGCTGATCCGCAGCGGCGTCGTCGACACCGTCCAGGTGATCTACAACATCTGGCACCAGCAGCCGGCCGAGCAGCTGCTCCCGGCGTGCGAGGAGCACGGCGTCGGCGTCATCGTGCGGGTCGCCCTCGACGAGGGCGGGCTGACCGGCCGGGTCCGGGCCGACACCGAGTTCCCCGAGGGCGACTTCCGCAACGGCTTCTTCGGCGGGGCGCGCAAGGCCGAGGTCGAGCACCGGGTCGGTGCGCTCACCTCCGACCTCGGCATCCGGCCGGAGGACCTCGCCGCGACGGCCCTGCGCTACGTCCTGGCCCACGACGCCGTCTCGACGGTGATCCCCGGCATGCGCACGGTGCGCAACGTCGAGCGCAACGTGGCGGTGAGCGACGGGCAGCCGCTGCCGGCCGAGCAGCTCGAGGTCTTCCCGCGCCACCGCTGGGAGCGCAACTTCTACGAGCCGGCGTAGGCCTCCGCCTCGACGGCGGCCGCGTAGGCGGCCTGGGCGGCCGCCAGCACGTCCTTGACCGGCCGGTCGAGTGCGGCGCTGGCGGCCAGCACGTCGGCGTGCTCGGGCGTCGCCGTGACGACCTCGCCGGCGAGCCAGCCGCGCTTGACCGCGACGCGCACGCCGTCGACGTGCACGACGACGAAGTCGCGCGCGAGCTCGTGCTTGTCGACGGCGTGCTCGCGCAGGCCGAGGGTGGTCGTCTCGCGGAAGACGACCTCGCGCAGCGCCGGCAGCCGTGCGGGGCGCGCGAGCACGCTGAGCACGTGCCCCGGCCGGCCCTTCTTCATCAGCACGGGGACGAGCCACGCGTCGGCAGCGCCCGCGTCCAGCAGCCGGGCGAGCACCTCGGGCCACAGCCGGGGGTCCAGGTCGTCGACCGTCGCCTCGAGGACCACGGCGGACGAGGGGGCCGGTGCGTCGGCGGTGGGCGAGCCGAGCAGCACGCGTACGACGTTGGCCGCCTGGTCGAGCTCGCGGGTGCCGGCGCCCGTGCCGCTCGCCTGCAGCGTCATCGCAGGCAGCGGCCCGAACCCCTCGCAGAGCGCGGCGAGGACGGCGGCGCCGGTGGGCGTGCAGAGCTCGACGGGCGCGGCACCCGGCGTGACCGGCGCACCGGCGGCCGCGAGCAGGGCGACGACGGCCGGCACCGGCACCGGCAGCCGGCCGTGCTCGCTGCGCACGCTGCCCGACCCCACCGCCACGGGCGAGGCGAAGACCTGGGTGACCCCCAGGTCGTGCAGCGCGGCGCAGGTGCCGACGACGTCGGCGATCGAGTCCAGCGCGCCGACCTCGTGGAAGTGGACGTCGTCGGCGGGCACCCCGTGGATGCGGCCCTCGGCCTCCGCCAGGGCGGTGAACACGCGCAGTGCGGCGACCCGCACCGGCTCGGCGAGGACCGCGCCCTCCAGCAGGCGGCGGAGGTCGGACCACGTACGCGGTCGCGGGTCCGCCGCGGTGCGCACGTCGGCCTTCGCGGCGCGCAGGCCGTGGCGCGAGACGGTGCGCACCTCGAGCGACACCTGGTCGGCGTCGACGGCGGCCACGGCCGCCTGCACCGCCTCGAGCGAGGCGCCCGCATCGAGCAGCGCGCCGAGCAGCATGTCGCCGCTGGCGCCGGCCGAGCAGTCGAACCAGGCGAGGGTCACCGCGACCGCGCAGCGGCCGCGCGGCGGGCGACGCGCGCGGCGAAGAGCCCCGCTCCGAAGCCGTTGTCGATGTTGAAGACGGCGACGCCGGGCGCGCACGAGTTGAGCATGGCCAGCAGGGCGGACACGCCGCCGAACGACGCGCCGTAGCCGACGCTCGTGGGCACCGCGACGACGGGCGTGCCGACCAGGCCGCCGACCACGCTGGGCAGCGCGCCGTCCATGCCGGCGACGACCACGACGCAGTCGGCGGCGTCGATGCGGTCGCGCACGGACAGCACGCGGTGGAGCCCCGCGACGCCGACGTCCTCGACGCGCTCGACCTCGGCCCCGTGGACCCGCGCCACGAACGCGGCCTCCGCGCTCACGGGAGCGTCCGAGGTGCCGGCGGACACCACGCACACCCGGCCAGCGGTCGCGGGGAGCCCCCCGACGCACACGCACCGGCCGCGGTCCTCGACCAGCGCGCCGGGGAAGGCGTCGACCAGCGCGGCGACGGTCTCGGAGGGCACACGGGTGGCGAGCACCGGCCGGCCCTCGCCCGCCTCGCGCAGGGCGCGCACGATGGCGACGGTCTCGTCGGGCGTCTTGCGCTCGGCGAGCACCACCTCGGGGTCGCCGGTGCGCAGCGCGCGATGCGTGTCCAGCGTCGCGAAGCCGAGCTCGCGGGTGCCCGAACGGCCGTCGGCCCCGGCGAACGGACCCTCGACCAGGGCCCGCAGGGCGGCGTCCACGTCGGTGCCGCCCTCGGCGACGGAGCGGAGCAGTCGCGCGACGTCGGCGGAGTCCACGGTGTGCGAGTCTAGGCAGGTGGGCACCCGCGACGACCGGCTGGGCGCGCTCGACGCCGACCTGGCCGAGCGCGGCTCGCTGGTCGTGGCCTTCAGCGGTGGCGTCGACTCCACCTTCCTGCTCACCCGGGCCCTGGACGTCCTCGGCGCCGACCGCGTCGTCGCAGCGACGGGCGTCTCGCCGTCGCTGTCGGCCCAGGAGCGCGCCGAGGCGCAGGCGCTCGCCGCCTCGCTGGGCGCCCGGCACCACGAGGTCCAGACCGACGAGGGCGAGCTCGAGGGCTACCGCGCCAACACCGGCAGCCGCTGCTACTTCTGCAAGTCCACGCTGCTCGACCTGCTGGTGCCGCTCGCCAGCGAGCTCGGCCTCGCCGCGGTCGCGACCGGCACGAACGCCAGCGACGCCACCGACCCCTTCCGCCCCGGCATGCGCGCGGCCGACGAGCGCGGGGTCGTCGCTCCGCTGCGCGACGCCGGCCTCACCAAGGACGACGTCCGGGCGGCCAGCGCCGCGGCCGGTCTGCCCACCTGGGACAAGCCGGCCGCTCCCTGCCTGGCGAGCCGGATCGCCTACGGCGTCGAGGTGACGCCGCGCCGGCTCGCCCGGGTCGAGCGCGCGGAGCTGGCGGTCCGCGGGCTCGCGGGGGAGCTGGGGGTGCCGCTGCGCGACGTGCGGGTGCGCGACCTGGGCGACGGCGTACGCGTCGAGGTCGACGAGCGCGCGGTCGAGCCGCTGCGCGGGCGGGTCGAGGCCGCGGTGCGCGACTTCGAGGGGCCGGTGACCGTCACCGCCTACCGCTACGGCGCGCTCAACGACGCGCTGCGCTGACGTCGGGGAACTGCACCGGGGAGGTTCGCTGCTCCGGGTGCTGGGCAGGTGTGCAGGCGCCAGCAGCCGACCCAGGAGGAGCAGCACGATGAGCGAGCAGTCGACCGGCAAGGCCTCGAAGGCGGCGCAGGACGCCGACGCGGTCGACGAGGTCACCCGCAACACCAAGACGCAGACGACCGCCGCGAGCTACACCACCACCGACCACGACGTCATCCGGGCGTGGGCCGAGGCGCGCGGCGGCCGGCCGGCGTCCGCGGGCGACACCGCCGAGGGCGACGACGCGGGCCTGCTGCGGCTCGAGTTCCCCGACGCGCCTGACGGCGGCGCCGACCTCGAGGAGGTCGACTGGGAGCCGTTCTTCCGGACGTTCGAGGACCGCAAGCTCGCCTTCGTCTACCAGGAGAAGACCTCCGACGGGTCCGAGAGCAGGTTCAGCCGCTTCGTCGACCGCAGCAATGCCTCCTAGCGGTCCAGGCGCTGGCTGCGGCGGATGCCGCGGCCCGGTCGGGCGACCGTGAGCCGTCCGTGCTCGACGACCGGCACCCCGGCGACGAGCACGTGGCGCACGCCCGTGGCCGGCTCGCGCGGCGACTCGTAGGTCGCGCGGTCGGTGACCGCCGCCGGGTCGAGCACCGCCAGGTCCGCGACCGCCCCTGGCTCGACCCGGCCGCGTCGGCCGAGCTGGAAGCGCTCGGCGGCGTGGCCCGACAGGTGCCACGCCGCCGCGCCCCAGGTCCAGTCGCCGAGCCCGCCCACGTGCCGGGCGAGCAGCCGCGCGAAGCTGCCCCAGCCGCGCGGGTGCGGCGCGCTGCCCAGGAAGATCGCGTCGGAGCTCGCCAGGTGCAGCGGGGAGCGCAGCAGCTGGCGCAGGTCCTCCTCCGTGCGGTCGGGACCGTTCTCGAAGACGCACCCGACGGCCAGCTCGCAGGCGACCAGCGCGTCGCAGACGAAGTCGGTGAGGTCGCTCGCGGCGGCCCGCGCCGCCTGCTCGAGCCCCATGCCCTCGGCCCAGGCGAGCTCGGGCGCGCGGAGGAAGGACAGCCGGATCGAGGGGACGTAGCCGTTGGCGGGCAGCACCTCCGAGCGCAGCCGGTGCCGCACGGTCGGGTCGGCCAGCCGGTCGAGCGTGGCCTCGAGCCCGCCCTGCTGCAGGTCGGGCGGCAGCAGCAGCATCGCGAGGATGGAGCTGCCGCGCAGGTAGGGGTAGGAGTCGAAGCTGACGCCGTGCTCGACCTCGCGCACCATGCGCTCGAGCGCGGGCTCGACGACTGCAGCCCTGCCGTGCAGGTGCGAGACGTGCACGGCCACGCCACTGGCCCGCCCGATCTGCGCCGCCTCGGCGAGCGAGTGCTCGATGCGGGCCGCGGAGTAGCCGCGCAGGTGGCTGACGTAGACGCCGCCGACCGCTGCGGCGGGGGCGCAGACCGCGGCGAGCTCGGAGGCGTCGGCGAAGACGCCCGGCACGTAGTCCAGTCCGGTCGAGACGCCGACCGCTCCTTCTACCAGGCCGTCGGCGACCAGGCCGGCCATGCGGTCGACCTCCGTCGCGGTGGCCGGTCGGGCGGCCGGGCCGACCACTGCGTACCTCACCGAACCGGCTGGGACCAGTAGGGCGGCGTTGAGGGCGCCGGCTCCGTCGTAGGACCGGAGCAGGACGTCGACGGTCCCGCCGCCCGCGAAGCCGGCGGGGGCCGGGCCGTCGACCGCGGCGAAGTAGCGCGAGACGTAGCCGGCCGCTGCCGCGTCCGTCGGCGCGAACCCCAGCCCGTCCTGGCCCAGCACCAGCGTGGTCACGCCCTGGCACAGGTAGGCCTCCTGCACACGGGGGTCGGCCAGCAGGGCGTCGGCGTGGGAGTGCGCGTCGATGAAGCCTGGCAGCACGTACGTGCCGGTCGCGTCGAGCTCGACGGCAGCCGCGGCGTCCCTGAGGTCACCGACGGCCGCTACCGTGCCGCCGCTGACCGCGACGTCGGCGCGCCGCGGCTCGGCGCCCGAGCCGTCGACGACCGACCCGCCGCGGACGACGAGGTCGTAGGCGGGACCGTCCGTCACGTCGCGCCGGTGGCCCGGGCGAGAGCCTCTGCGGCGCGGTCGATCCCGGCGTCGGAGACGAGGCCGTAGTGGTAGAAGTCGACGCCGGTCACGCCGTGCTCGACGGCCGCCCGCACCTTCGCCGCCAGGTCCCCGGCGCTGGTCGAGTCGGGCGCCTCGGGCCGCAGAGCGAGGCGGATGGCGGGCCCGTCGCCCAGCGCGGTGCGGTAGCCGGCGAGGTCGGAGGCCACCGCGTCGGCAGAGCTCCGGTAGCCGAGCACCTGGTACTCGGCGACGGTCCTGCCCAGCGCCGGCACGTCGACGCCGGCGCGGAAGGCCTCGTCGAGCACGCCCGGCCCGAGGACGGCCTGGTCGGCCGCCGCCTGGTCCATGAAGCACAGACCCACGCCCGCCGACCTCGTCGCCTCCGCGACCTCGGCCGCGAGGCTGCTCACGACTCCGGCGCGCACGTGCAGGAAGCGCACCAGCTCACCGTCCGCGAAGCCGGCGCAGTCGTCGAGGCCCAGCACCCGCTCGCTCGCCTCGACGCGCCCGGCGAAGGCACGACCTGCCGCGTCCCGGGCCCAGGCCGCCACGGCTCCCGCGTCGACGCCGGCGGCCTGCGCCGCGGCGGTGCAGTGCTCGCAGAAGCAGAGGCCGAGCGCGAGGCGGGCCGTGCTGTCCAGAGGGAAGAAGCTCCTGCTCAGCCGGAGCCCGTGGTAGTGCAGGGACTCGGCGACGAGGACGTCGGGCGCCCGCTGCGCGACGTCGCGGGCCAGCGCGACGAAACCCCGGCGTACGACGGGGTCCGCGGGGCACAGGTCGCTGCTGCTGCGGTCGCCGAAGGCGGTGGCCTGACCGAGCGACGGCTCGAGGCGAGCCAGCCTCTCGTCGAAGCCGAAGACGGTCCAGGCCCGCAGCTCGAGCCCGCGGCCGGTGCAGGCGGCGCGCAGCTCGGCGAGCACGTCGCGCTCGTCGAACGGCGCGGGAGTCCACGGCGGCATCTGCTCCGGATAGCCCGCGGGTGACGTGGGGAAGTAGGAGGCCCCGGGCGGCAGGTCGAGCACGGCACCGCCGGCGCCCGGGGCGCTCGTGCGCCCGGCTGTACGCGGCCGCGCGTCGCGGGACGCGTGGTAGTGCACGGCCACCGTCACGCCGGTCGCGCCGAGGTGCACCAGTCGGTCGCAGAACTCGTCGACGCCGACCTCGAGCGCGTCGTGCAGGAAGCAGAAGAAGCTCGCGCCCAGACGGCTCATGCGCCGGCCCGGTCGTCGCGGCTGGCGGCGGGTCCGAAGAATCCGGGCCCGAAGATCTCGCCGACCAGTGCGCCGTGCCCGGCGGTGATGCCGCCGTCGACCGCGAGGCACGTGCCGGTCACCCAGGCCGCGTCGTCGGAGGCGAGGAAGGCGCACGCCGCAGCGATGTCCTCGGGCCGTCCGACCCGCTTGAGCGGGTAGAGCGCCGCGATCCGTTCGAGCACGTCGGGCTCGGCCGCCCGCCGCACGTCCCACGTGCGGGTCTCGATGGTCCCGGGCGCGACGACGTTGAAGCGGACCCCTTGCGCGCCGTAGCGCAGGGCGAGGTTCTGGGTGAGGTTCATCAAGCCGGCCTTCGCGGCGCCGTAGGCCTCGTTGCCGAAGGCGGCGATGCCGTTGACCGAGCCGATGCTGACGACGCTGGCGACGGGGGAGCGCAGGAGCAGCGGCAGGGCCGCCTGGATGCAGAAGAACGGCGCCTTGAGGGTCAGGGAGACGTCGCCGTCGAACTCGCTCTCGCTCACCCGCTCGAAGTGGGTGTCGCTCGCCCGCGCCGGGCACAGCACGAGCACGTCGAGCCCGCGCCCGCCCTCGCCGACCGACGCGAACACGCGGGCGACCGACGCCGCGTCGAGCACGTCGACCTCGACCGCCTCGGCCGTGCCGCCGGCTGCGACGACCTCGTCCACGACCTCCTGCGCCGGCTGCGCCCTCGAGTCGGCCACCACCACGTGGGCGCCTTCGCCGGCGAGCCGCAGGCACGTGGCCCGCCCGATGTCGCCACCACCACCGAGCACCACAGCGACGCGACCGGCGAAGCGAGCGTGCACCATTCGACCGACTCCACGTGGCCCGACTGCTGAGGGGCTCCACCCTCCTGACTCCGGCCGACGACGTCAAGCACGGCGCGCGGCCACAGGCGCCCGTGGCACGATCCTCGGCGTGGCCACCGTTGCAGCACCCGCGACCGCCGGCTCCGACCGGCTCCACGACGTCATCCGCGTGCTCGGCGCGCGGGTCAACAACCTCAAGGACGTCAGCGTCGACATCCCCAAGCGGCGGCTGACGGTCTTCACGGGCGTCTCCGGCTCGGGCAAGAGCTCGCTGGTCTTCGGCACCATCGCGGCGGAGTCCCAGCGGCTCATCAACGAGACCTACAGCGCCTTCGTGCAGGGCTTCATGCCCTCGCTGGCGCGGCCGGACGTCGACGTGCTCGAGGGTCTGACGACCGCCATCATCGTCGACCAGCAGCGGATGGGCTCCGACCCGCGCTCGACGGTCGGCACGGCCACCGACACCGGGGCCATGCTGCGCATCCTGTTCAGCCGGCTCGGGCAGCCCCACATCGGCTCGGCGCAGGCCTTCTCCTTCAACGTCGCCTCGATCAGCGGAGCGGGCGCCGTGACGACCGAGCGCGGCGGCCGTCAGGTGAAGGAGCGCCGCAGCTTCTCCATCACCGGCGGCATGTGCCTGCGGTGCGAAGGCCGCGGGGCAGTCAGCGACATCGACCTGGGCCAGCTCTACGACGCGTCGAAGTCCCTGCGCGAGGGGCCGTTCACCATCCCGGGCTACAGCATGGACGGGTGGTACGGCCGCATCTTCATCGGCTCGGGGTTCTTCGACCCTGACAAGCCGATCGCGACGTACTCCAAGCGCGAGCTCGCCGACCTGCTGCACAAGGAGCCGACCAAGATCCAGGTCGACGGCATCAACCTCACCTACGAAGGGCTGATCCCGAAGATCACCAAGGCGATGCTCTCGAAGGACGTCGAGTCGCTGCAGCCGCACGTGCGCGCCTTCGTCGAGCGGGCGGTCACCTTCACGACCTGCCCTGAGTGCGGCGGCACGCGGCTGAGCGAGGCCGCTCGCTCGTCGCGCATCGAGGGTGTCAACATCGCCGAGGCCAGCGCCATGCAGGTCAGCGACCTCGCCGACTGGGTGGGCCGGCTCGACGAGCCGGGCGTCGCGCCGCTGCTCGCGTCGCTGCGCGCGACGCTCGACTCCTTCCGGGAGATCGGCCTGGGCTACCTCAGCCTCGACCGGCCCTCGGGCACGCTGTCGGGCGGCGAGGCGCAGCGGGTCAAGATGGTGCGGCAGCTCGGGTCGTCGCTCACCGACGTGACCTACGTCTTCGACGAGCCGACGGCGGGCCTGCACCCGCACGACATCGAGCGGATGAACGGGCTGCTGCTGCGCCTGCGCGACAAGGGCAACACCGTGCTCGTGGTCGAGCACAAGCCCGAGACCATCGCCATCGCCGACACCGTGGTCGACCTCGGGCCCCGCGCGGGCGCTGCCGGCGGGCAGGTGGTCTACCAGGGCACGCTGGAAGGCCTGCGTGCCAGCGGCACCCTCACCGGCCGGCACCTCGACGACCGGGCGACGCTGAAGGAGGCGACACGTACCCCGACCGGCGTCCTGGAGGTCCGCGGCGCGGACCGCCACAACCTGAACGACGTCGACGTCGACATCCCCCTCGGCGTGCTCGTCGTGGTCACCGGCGTCGCGGGCTCGGGCAAGAGCTCGCTCATCACCGGCTCGGTGTCGGGGCGCGAGGGCGTCGTGACCATCGACCAGGCGCCGATCAAGGGGTCGCGGCGGAGCAACCCCGCGACCTACACCGGACTGCTCGACCCGGTGCGCAAGGCGTTCGCCAAGGCCAACGGCGTCAAGCCGGCGCTCTTCAGCCCGAACTCCGAGGGCGCGTGCCCGGCGTGCAACGGCGCCGGGGTGGTCTACACCGACCTCGCGATGATGGCCGGTGTCGCGACCCCCTGCGAGGAGTGCGAGGGCCGGCGCTTCGACTCCTCGGTGCTCGAGCACCGGCTCGGCGGGCGGGACATCAGCGAGGTGCTGGCGATGTCGGCGGGGGAGGCCCGCGACTTCTTCGGCGAGGGCGAGGCGCGTACGCCTGCGGCTCGGGCGGTGCTCGACCGGCTCGTCGACGTCGGGCTGGGCTACCTCACCATCGGGCAGCCCCTGACGACCCTGTCGGGCGGCGAGCGGCAGCGGCTCAAGCTCGCGACGCACATGGGGGAGAAGGGCGGGATCTACGTGCTCGACGAGCCGACCACCGGACTCCACCTCGCCGACGTCGAGCAGCTGTTGGGCCTGCTCGACCGGCTGGTCGACTCGGGCAAGTCGGTCCTCGTCATCGAGCACCACCAGGCGGTCATGGCGCACGCCGACTGGATCCTCGACCTCGGGCCAGGTGCCGGGCACGACGGCGGCCGCGTGGTGTTCGAAGGTACGCCGCGCGACCTGGTCGCGGCCCGGTCGACCCTGACGGGGCAGCACCTCGCGGACTACGTCGGCGCGTGACCATGCTCGTCAGCGACCTGCCGGTCGTCCCCGCCCGGTGGGCCACCCCGGATCAATGCTCTCCCTTGATGACGAAGTACGTCCCGCGGATCTCTCCGGCGAGCTTCGACTTCTGACGCGCGAACTTGAACCGCTCCGCCAGCTCCGCGGGGACGGCCATGCCCTGGGAGAGCTTGAAGCCGACGGCGCGCTTGCTCCCGTCGGCGATGCCGTACATCACGTTGACCGACAGCCCGGACTCGTAGAACACGTAGGCCATGCGCGTGCCGTCCACCTCGAACGCGCACGCCTCGAGAGGCCGACTGCTGATGACCAGGTCCCGCTCCTCGCGGAGGATGCCGTGGACCCACTCGACCGTCTCGGCAGCCTCGTCCGCAGCGTCGGTGGCGAACACGTGGCCGAACTTGTTGCGGTAGTAGCGGGCTTCGTTCGCGCGCAGCCCCGCCAGCGCGGCCGCGACCGGCGAGGACTCCAGACCCTCGGTGGACACGTGCTCGAAGTCGACGACGTGCGACACAGCGCCTCCTGGGCGGCGTACGGCTCGACGGACGGACCGTCCGAGCGGGACGACGGGCAGACTAGCGGCCGGCGGCCAGCGACGTCCGCTCGATCGGCACCTCCGTGCGGCTGGCGCGACTCATCGGTGCCTGCTGGCACGCTGCGGGGGTGGACCCCGACTGGTCGACCGCTCCGGCGGGTAGTGAAGGGCACTCGTCTCCATCAGGCGCGAGGCGCTTCACACGGGGAGGTCCGGACCGCCGAGGCGGAGGGAGAGGTCGTCGCCGTCAGGACGAACTCGTTGCCGTCGGGGTCGGCGAGCTCGAGGATCCCGTGCTCGAGCGGCCGCAGCACGCCTGCGCCGAGTGCCGTGAGCCTCTCGACCGCCGCGTCGAGCTCTCCGCCGAGCGCGGCGAGCTCGAACCGCTGACGGTTCCTACCGAGCTTGGGCTGCAGCGGCGGTCCGCCCCAGGCGACCTTCGTGCCGCCCGATGGCGACTGCACGGCGGTCTCCTCGTCCTGGTCCCACACGAGCGGCCAGCCGAGGACACGGCTCCAGAAGACCCCGACCGCACGCGTACCGTCGCACGCCAGCTCGCCGAGCGGGCCGCAGCCGGCGAGGAAGGTGCTGTCCGGCCCGATGATGCAGAGCTCGTCCCCTTCGGGGTCGGCCAGCACGATGTGGGTCTCGGTGGGTAGCTGCCCCACGTCGAGGTGCCGACCTCCCAGCTCGAGCACCCGTCGCACGAGGCGCTCCTGGTGCTCGGCACTGTCGCTCGTCACGTGCAGGTGAACCCGGTCGCGGCCCTGCTTGACGCTGTCGCTCGGCACGAACCGCAGCCCGACCTGGGTGTCCGAGCCGGGCAGGAGCGGGCCGGTGGGCTCGTCCACGACCTCGCGGCCCAGCAGGGCCGCCCAGAACCGTGCCGCCCGTGGCGGGTCCGCGGCGTCGAGGGCGAGCGCGCTGAGGCGTACGACTGCCGGTCGTGCGTTGCCCATGTCCCGACAGTGCCACGGGCTCGTGCAGCCGCGCCACGTCTTTGCCCTGGTGTGTGGGCTCGGCCTACCGGGCCGGTAGCGCCTCGAGCACAGCCAGGTCGCGCAGGGCGTAGCGGTGGTGCTCGGCCTCCTCCTGCAGCACGACGCGCAGGCAGCGGCGCACGAGGTAGTCCTGGTCGGGGTACGGGTCGGCCGGCTTGCGCCCGCAGACCCGGTCCAGCTCCGCCTCGGTGAGGGTCTCGACGAAGCGCCGCAGGCTCGCCATGCGGGCGAGTCGCGGCTCCAGCACCTCCTCGAGGCTGGGTGACGCGTCCACGTCGAGACCCAGCGCTGCGGCGTCGTCCGCTGCCATCGCGCTGGCTGGGAGACCGAGCGGGTGGTACGCGGTGGCTTCCTCCAGCACGGCGTTGCCGAACCACGCGTCGCTGGCGAAGAGCAGGTGGCGCTGGGTCTGCACGAACGACCATTCGCCGTCGACTTGCTGGTGGAGCAGTGACTCGGGCAGCTCCCGGACCTGGTGGAACGTCGTGCTCCACCCGCTGTCGACGGCACGCCAGGCCGCCCGGTAGTCGTCGGGGGAGTGGACCGTGCGAGCCAGCACCCTCGTCGGCTGCCGACGGTCGAGCTCGCCCTCGACGTAGGCAGTCACGTCCACGTCGTTGACCACCAGCCGCGGGAAAGCACCGCCTAGGTAGACGTCGGCGCCGTAGCAGTCGACCACCTTGAGGCTGCTCACGTCGCAGTCGCGGACCTCGAGTCCCGTGAGGTCGCTCCCGACGATGCGTGCACCACGGAACCGGTCGGAGCCGGCGTAGTCCTCGGACATCCGCCCAGTGTGCCCTCGCCAGGCGTCAGCGGGCCAGCACCAGCACGGACCACCGGTCGGCGACGAAGCGCGCTCGTCCCAGCGACCGGCCCAGCACGTAGGCCGCGATGGCCGCGAGCGCGGCGGCGTCCCGCCACAGCACGATCCCGCTCAACGCCTCGAGCATCGCGTAGCCGAGCAGGCCCAGCGCAGCGGCAGGCGCAGCCAACGTCGGCTCCTGCATCGCTCCCACGAGGTCGCGGACGGTGCGGCTGCTCGACCGCCGCCTCGTCGGTGGGTGGCTCACGCCGGCGACCAGGGCCACGAGGACGAGGCCGAGAGCGACCCAGTAGCGACCGGACCCACAGGACCGCGGTCCGGTGTCCCGAGCGCGACGGTGCGTTCGTGCGGGACCAGGGCGGTGGCCACGCGCAGGTCGGCGCGCAGCCGGCTGCCCTTCGACGCAGTGACGACCGCGGACTTCAGCGTCGACGGGTCCCAGCGCTCGAGGGCGGCGCCCGCACTCACCAGCAGGTCTCCTTGCTGCCACGCGACGGCGACCGACGGACGCGGGGGAGCGAGGAACGCAGGGCCTTCCCCGCCTGCGGCTGTGCGCAGGCCGAGCTGGCCGTCGCGGGGGCCGTTGCCAGAGAGGTCGCCGACGAGGGGGCGCAGGGCGAGCGTACGACCGTCGGCCGACCACCCGGCCGGCGCGATGGTCCACCCCTCGGGCGTCGGCCGGCTGTCCACGAGCGCGCGGAGGTCGTAGGCGTAGGTCTCGAGGCGGCCAGCACGGTCGAGGGTCAGCCGGCCGTCATGGGCGAAGGCCGCAGCGGTGGCGCCGCCGGGAAGCTGCACCTGTCGGCCCGTCTCGAGCGCCACCACGCGGGTGTGCAGCTGGGAGCCGACGACGACCCGCGTGGCGTCCGCCGACCAGGCGAGGAGGGCGTCCTGACCGTCGAGCTGCAGCCCCGGCGGGGTGGTGCCCCTGCCGGTGCGCAGGTCCTTCACGCGCAGCCGTCCGGTCCAGGTGTCGGCGACGCGCGTGCCGTCGGGGGAGAGGAGGGAGGGTGTGGAGCTGCGCAGGTCGCCGGGCAGCCGCATCCGACGCAGGGTGGCACCGTCGCTGCCGACCAGGGCGAGGAACTCGCCGCGGTCGTCCGTCCCGTCGACGTAGGCCATCGCCGCAGCGCCTGCGGGGCTGCGCTCGACGGTGGCGGGCACGGGTTCCCAGCTGGGGAATCGGTCGAGGAGCACAGGCGCAGCGACCCCCGTGCGCGACGCCAGCACTCCTCGCTGGTCCAGGTTGGTGGTGAACAGGACCGCCGCGAGCAGCACCAGGACCGTCGAGCACAGGGCTCCGGCCCGGGCCACCGGGTCGGAGACGAGCAGGCAGCGCAGGCGCGACCGCGCTGCTGCACGCAGAAGGTCGCCGGTCTCGCCGACGCTCGGCCGCGTACGCGTCGCCGGGGCCGTCGCCAGCAGCACACCGAGCATCTCGTCACCGCGGGCCCGGCGCTCGGGAGCCGGCAGCAGGCGCAGCAGCGCACGGTAGCTGCGCTCGAGCGGCGGGCGGGCGGTCACGTCGCAGTCCCTGGGAGCGTCCCGGTGCCGAAGGACTTGAGGCGGCGCAGGGCGGTCTCGGCCTGCCGGCGGGCGCGCCGCGCCTCCTCCTCGAGCCGGTGGGCGCCCTGCTCGGTGAGCGCGTAGTTGCGGCGCAGGCGTGAGTCGACCACCTCCTCGGAGGCCACCTCGACGAGGCCTTCGGCGGCGAGCCGGTCGAGCGCGCCGTAGAGCGTGCCGACGCGCAGGCGCACCTCGCCCTGCGAGATGCGCTCCACCTCGGCGACCAGCCCGTAGCCGTGCCTCGGCCCGGAGGCCAGTGCCGTGAGGATGAGGAACGGTGGGCTCCTGCATCCGGTCGCGCGCCATGACCGGGACCATACTCCGTCGACCGGGGTATTACCAGGCGCTGGACCATGCCGCCCGACTAGTGTCACGAGCGCGGGAGCAACAGGGGAGAGGCACATGGGTGGGGCGGACGAGGGGCCCAGCGGGCGTGTGCGGCACGACGTGCAGGTCGTCACTGTGCACGGAGACCGCACCACGGTGCGTGTGGGCGACGTCTTCCTGAAGATCGATGCCGTCCAGGCACGGGCCGACGCCGAGGTCGAGGCGATGGCCCTGGCTCCCGTCCCGACTCCCGAGGTGCTGTGGCACAGGCCTCCGGTGCTCGCCCTGGCCGCCGTGCCCGGCGCTCCGCTGGGGCGCGTAGGGGAGCCGTCGACGGCGCCGGCGTCCGCCTGGCGCGCCGCGGGAGCCGCGATCCGTACGCTGCACGACGCGCCGCTGCCGCCCCGGCTCGGCGTCGGCCGCGACGAGCTGGCCGCGCGACTGGCAGCCGAGTGCGAGTGGCTGACAGCCTCGAGCGGTCTGCCGAGCGACGTGCTCGCGCACCACCGCCGACGGGCAGAGTCCGTCCTGCGGCCGTGGACGCCGGTGTTCGTCCACGGCGACCTGCACGCCTCCCACGTCTTCGTCGACGGTGGGCGAGTGACCGGCATCATCGACTGGTCGGAGGCCGCGCAGGGGGACGCGCTCGCCGACCTGGCGAGCCTCAGCCTGACCCACGAGCGGCACGTGGACGACCTGCTGGCCGGCTACGGCGCGGAGGTCGACCGGGACCTCATCAGCGGCTGGTGGTCCTACCGGTGCTTGACCGCGATCCGGTGGCTGGCCGAGAACGGCTACGGTGCGCCGGAGGAGCTGCCGGAAGCGACGTGGTTGCTGAGCTCTTGAACTGACGGTCTCAGGTCCGGTCGGGACGCCGTCTCCTGCGGCTGTACGCGCGGGCAGCGAGCCCGAGCGTCAGCACCCCAGTGCCGGAGATGACGCTGGTGCGGGGGAGGCTGGCGGCGAGCACGAGACAACCGGTAAGGCCTGTCGCCGCGACGACGCGGAGCCGGCGTCGACCGAGGGTCCAGGCACTCGCGTTGGCGACGGTGTAGTAGACGAGGACGCCGAGGCTGGAGAAGCCGATGGTGCCGCGGACGTCGGCGACGCTGACGACGGCGCTGACTACTGCGCCCAGCGCGAGCTCGGCTCGGTGGGGGACGCCGTGGCGGACGTGGACGGCAGCCAGCACCCGGGGGAGCTCGGCGTCGCGGGCCATGGCGAGGGTCGTCCTGCCGACTCCTGCCATCGCGCTGAGGAGCACTCCGAGGCTGGCGGTCACTGCTCCGGCGCGAACGATGCCTGCTGCGCTGCTGAGGTGCCCGGCAGCGACTGCGTCGTGGAGCGGGGCGGTCGACCCAGCGATCCCGGTGGGGCGAGCACGAGCAGGAGGCTGGTGCCCACCAGTGCGTAGATGACGATGACGACGGCGAGGGCGATGGGCACGGCTCGGGTGATGGTTCGGGCGGGGTCGCGGACCTCTTCACCGAGGGTGGCGATGCGGGCGTAGCCGGCGAAGGCGAAGAACAGCAGCCCTGCTGCCTGCAGCACGCCGTAGGCGCTGACGCTGCCCCCGTCGTGCAGCCGTGAGCCGCTCGTAGCGCCTCCGCCGAGGCACGCGGCGATCACGAGGGCCAGCACGAGGACGGTGACTGCGACGAGGACGCGATTGAGCGCCGCTGTGCGTATGATCCCGAGGTAGTTGACCGCAGTGAGCGCGGCAGCGGCGGCGACCGCGGCGAGGTGCGGGTGCGCGGGCCACGCGTACGAGCCCGCGGTGAGTGCCATGGCTGCGCAGCTCGCCGTCTTGCCGACGACGAACCCCCAGCCGGCGAGGAACCCACAGCCGGGGCCGAGCTGGCGGCGGCCCTAGAGGTAGGTCCCGCCGGCCCGGGGGTGCACGGCGGCCAGCGCCGCGCTCGACGTCGCGTTGCAGTAGGCGACGACACCTGCGAGGAGGAGAGCTCCCAGCAGTCCTGCGCCCGCTGCGCGCCCGGCGGGCGCGAAGGCAGCGAACACGCCGGCGCCGAGCATCGCGCCCAGTCCGATCAGCACGGCATCGGCGACGCCGAGCTCGCGACGCGACCCACCCGCTGGCGATGTGGCGCCGGTGCTCGGTGCTCGGTGGTCGGCCGGAGACGCCACCGGTGCTGATCATGCGTGCATGGTGCTGCACGCCGGTGAACTCGAGGTGAGCAAGGTGGTGTGCCGCAGCCGTCGACAGCCCTCTCCGCCGGGCTCGTCCGGATCCCGCTACGGTGGCGCACTCAGGTCGGCAGAGGGGGCTCCATGGGTGGTGCAGCGCTGATCATCCTGGTGCCGATCGTGTTCTTGGCACTCGTCCTGTTGGCGCTGCTCGTGCTCCACCTGTGGCGATCGTCGACGCGATCATCCATCCTCAGGCGGCGTGGCAGCAGGTCGGCCGGTCCAAGCTCCTCTGGGCTGCGGGTCTGATCGTCGGGCTGTGGATCCCTGTGCTCGGCAGTGTCGCCGCTCTGGTCTACCTGATCTGGCTGCGCCCGCAGCTCCGTGCCGCTCATCGGTTTCCGGCCTAGCTGCAGGATGTGGCGGACAGCTCGCTCGCCGGTGATGCCGCGCAGTGACGTAGCCATCGAACCAGGTCGCCGACGAGCTCCTGCAATTCCTCGGTCTGGTCGGCGACTGGCTCGTCGCACGCGTCGTTCTCCGGTAGCTCGGCCTCCTGCCGAGACGCGGGGACCGGAGGCCGGTCCGACGCGCGATCCCAACTACTTGACTGCCAGTACGTCGATCGGCCTGATGTCGGGGGCTTCGGCCAGAAGATCCGAGCCGACATCTTGGAGAGCCGCGGGGATCTGGCCGTTCACGTGTGCCTGGCGAGCCTCCTCGCTCTCGAAGGTGTCGAAGATCCCGTACGTCGTGTCGTCGAGTCGGAATGCGTACCAGCTGACGGTGCCCTCCTCCTGAGCGGCCAGCTCGCGGCCCTGCTTCAGGAACGCTCCAAGCTCATCGCCCTTGCCGGGCTTTGCCGTCAAGGTCGCGAGCAGTCCTCGGTCGATAGCCATGTAGAGGGTCCCTTCGTCTGGATGCACTCGACAGTAAGGGTCAGAGTTCTGGAACCGCATCGGCAGGTCTGCCCATGGTGATCGTCAGCTGTGGGCAGTCGCTGCAGACCTCGAGCAGGGTGGTTGGTGCCATGTGCTGCACACGGATCCCAAGATCCTCCACGAGGTGCCCGCGTCCAGCCCGACCGATCCCGGCCCCACCCACGAGCTCGCGCCGCGGGCGTGACCCCCCGACCGCCTGTGGGGTCGTAGCCCCGACGACCGGGGCGAGGTCTGTGTCAACGTGGCGTACGCCATGTCTTCTCCGCGGGGGGCGTCGGTTGTCGACCGTGCGAACTCCGGTCGAAGGGCCGTGCACCCGACGCTAGAGCGGTTCGCTGCCTGCGGCATCGGCTGATCGTCCGATTCGCACATCCGCAGCGCCTCCTGGTGCCCGCCCCCCTGCCGGCGAGGCGTTCCTGGAATGGGCAGGTCTGCCGATGTCCTCAGCTCTGCCTACGTGCTGCGATGGACGTACGGCGCCCGCCGCCGGCGCGGCTTCGGCAGCGGCATCCTCGCGGATCGCTGCCGGAGCGGTCGCCGATTGCTCATGTCGCACCCGTTCCGGTGCACGGTTCGCCACCACGTCTCCGGACGACGACGGCGCAGTTCCTGCCTCGGCCTCAGGGAAGTCGGCGAGATGTCACGGACACGTGAGACGACAGCTCAGGGCCGCGGTGACACGACTCCTGGGGGCCTCAGGGTCGACAGGTCCGTCGAACAGGTGGATGCGCCGCCCCCTGTCGGCCCTGCTGGCCGTTCGTGGCGTCCTGGCCTTGCTCTTCGGCGTGCTGGCGCTCGTGTGGCCCGGTGTCACGGTGCTCGCGCTCGCGCTCCTCTTCGCCGTGTACGCCGTCCTCGACGGCGTCGGGATGGTGGCGAGCGGGCTCTCGCGCGGGGACCGCGGACGGCGGTGGTCGTACGTCTTCGCCGGCGGCGTGGGTGTGGTCGCGGCGGCGTCGCCGGCCGTCAGGGCTCTGGCACTGATGGTGCTCGCCGGTGCCTGGGCGGTCGTCACCGGCGTGCTGGAGATCTCGGCGGCGGTGCTCCTGATGAGCGCCTGGCGAGTCCGCGAGGCGCCCCTGGTCGTCCTGTGACCCGTCCAAGTCGGCTCCAGGTGACCGACCGCCCACCGCTCATCACCCCGCTTCCCACCAAGCGGTCCGGCTGACAGGAACGGAGATCTGACATGGCACGCGCGGTTGGGATCGACCTGGGTACGACCAACTCGGTCATCGCCGCCTGGGAAGGCGGCGAGGCATCCGTCCTCCCCAACGCGGAGGGCGCCCGGACGACCCCGTCCGTGGTGGGGTTCACGGAGAGCGGGGAACGGCTCGTCGGTCTGCTCGCCCGGCGGCAGGCGATCCTCAATCCCCAGGGGACGGTCTACTCGGTCAAGCGGTTCATCGGCCGACGGTACGAGGAGATCGAGAAGGAGGCGGACCAGGTCACCTACGACGTCGTCCCTGACGAGAACGGGAACGCGCGGGTCAAGGTGAGGGGCAAGCTGCACGCCCCCGAGGAGATCTCCGCGCTCATCCTGCGCAAGCTCGCCGACGACGCGACACGCTCGCTGGGCGAGAAGGTCACCCAGGCGGTCATCACCGTCCCGGCGTACTTCAACGACGCGCAGCGGCAGGCCACGCGGGACGCCGGCAAGATCGCCGGGCTCGAGGTGCTCCGGATCATCAACGAGCCGACGGCAGCCGCGCTCGCCTACGGACTGGACAAGCGCGAGCACGAGACGGTGCTGGTGTTCGACCTCGGCGGCGGCACGTTCGACGTGAGCGTCCTCGAGGTCGGGGACGGAGTGGTCGAGGTACGCGCCACCGCCGGAGACACGCACCTGGGCGGCGACGACTTCGACCGGCGCATCGTCGACCACCTCGCCGATCAGTTCCAGAACGAGAACGGCATCGACCTGCGCAAGGACCCGCAGGCCCTGCAGCGGCTCTCGGAGGCGGCCGAGAAGGCGAAGGTCGAGCTCAGCTCCGTCAGCCAGACGCAGGTGAACCTGCCCTTCGTCACGGCGGACGCGAGCGGCCCCAAGCACCTGACGACGACGCTGATGCGCTCGACCTTCGAACAGCTGACGGCTGACCTCGTCGAGCGGACGATGGGACCGGTCCGCCAGGCGATGTCGGACGCGAAGGTCGGCGCCGACGACATCGACGAGGTCATCCTGGTCGGCGGCTCCACCCGCATCCCGGCGGTGCAGGCGCTCGTGAAGCGGCTCACCGGTGGCAAGGACCCGAACATGACGGTGAACCCCGACGAGGTCGTCGCCGTCGGCGCGGCCATCCAGGCCGGCGTGCTCAAGGGTGAGGTCTCCGACGTCCTCCTGCTGGACGTGACCCCGTTGTCGCTGGGAGTGGAGACCCAGGGCGGCCTGATGACGAGGATCATCGAGCGGAACACGACGATCCCCGTACGCCGCAGCGAGACCTTCTCGACGGCCACCGACGACCAGCCCGCCGTCGACATAGTGGTGCTGCAGGGCGAGCGCGAGCGCGCCGCCGACAACCGCGTGCTCGGCCGGTTCCAGCTGACCGGGATCCGGCCGGCTCCCCGCGGTGTGCCGCAGGTCGAGGTCATCTTCGACATCGACGCGAACGGCATCCTCAACGTCACCGCACGGGACAAGGACACCGGGGTCGAGCAGGGCATCACGATCTCGGAGAGCACCAACCTCGACCAGAGCGAGGTCCAGCGCATGGTGCAGGAGGGCGAGCGCAACCGGGCATCCGACCAGCAGCTCCGGCAGGAGGTCGACGCACGGAACGAGCTCGACACGCTCGCCTACCAGGCGGAGCGCCGACTCGAGGAGCTCGGCGAGGCAGCGCCGTCGCACGAGCGCGCCCGGGCCGAGATGCTCATAGCCGACGCCCGCCGGGCCGTGCAGGACCAGGCCCCGGTCGACCGTGTGCGCGAGCTGACCGACGAGCTGCAGCAGGTCCTCGCGGGGCTGATGGCTGCGCAGCCGTCGACAGGTGAGTCGTTCGGCGCGGGAGCCCGCACCGGTGGTGGGGCTACCGCCGACGACGACGTCATCGATGCCGAGTTCGACCGGGGCTGACCTCCCCATGACCGACGACCCCGGGACCGACGCCCCTGCGACCGACGCCCCCGTCACCGACCACGCGGTGACCACCTCGACGAGCTCTGACCCACCGCCCAACGACGACGCACAGCCGTCGGGCGGCACCCTTACCGGTCCCGAGGGCTCGGACCTCGCGCAGATGGAGGACCGCTGGCGGCGCGCCGTCGCCGACCTGGACAACCTGCGCAAGCGGTACGCGCGGGAGCTGGAGCGCGAACGGCAGACCGAGCGGGAGCGGGTGACCTCGGCCTTCTTGCCGATCCTCGACAACATCGACCGGGCGCTCGAGCACGCTGCTGCGGACCCGCGCTCGATCGTCGAGGGTGTCCATGCCCTGCGCGAGCAGGCACTGGCGATCGTGGCGGGACTGGGCTTCCAGCGCCAGGACGAGCCCGGTGTGCCGTTCGACCCGACGCGCCACGAGGTCGTCGGTGTCGTCGACCCCGGCGACACCGACGTGGCACCGGGCGCGGTGGCGCAGGTGCTGCGACCCGGCTACGGCGCTTCCGGTCGCCAGCTGCGGCCGGCGGCGGTCACCGTGGCGCAACGCGCGGGAGGGTGATCGATGGCTCGTGACTTCTACGACGTGCTGGGGGTCTCGCGGGACGCCGGCCGCGACGAGCTGCAGCAGGCCTTCCGGCGACTGGCCCGGCAGAACCACCCCGACGTGAACCGCGACCCAGGGGCCGAGGAGCGCTTCAAGGAGGTCAACGAGGCCTACTCGGTCCTGTCGGATCCCAAGCAGCGCAAGAAGTACGACCGGTTCGGGGACGACTTCCGGCAGGTCCCGGACGACTGGGAGGAGCGGGTCGGGGCGGCGGCGGGTGCGGGGCGCGGAGGTCCGGGTCCGCGCGGTCGCCGGACCACCCGCACGACGGGTGCCGACGCGGGCGCGGACTACGTCGACTTCGGCGGCGGGGGCTTCCGGAGCGACTTCGGAGGGGGCATCGACATCGAGGACCTGCTCGGCGGCATGTTCGCCGGTCGCGCCGGGGCTCGCATCGGACCTCTCGCCGGGGCGGACCAGGAGGCGGAGCTGCCCCTCACCGTCGAGGAGGCCTACCGCGGCGGGCGTCGGGAGATCACCCTCAACGGCCCGGACGGACCGCGCACCTACACGGTCACCATCCCGCCCGGGGTCACCGACGGCCGGCGGATACGGCTGGCCGGGGAGGGCGGCCGGGGGATGGGCGACGGTCCCGCCGGCGACCTCTACCTGATCGTGCGTCTGCAGCCGCACCCGGTGTTCCGCGTCGAGGGCAAGGACATCACGGTCCAGCTGAGAGTGGCCCCCTGGGAGTCGGCCCTCGGCGCCACCGTCCCGGTGACCACGCCGGGTGGAGCGACCAAGGTCACCGTTCCACCCGGTTCGTCCTCCGGGAGGCGGCTGCGGCTGCGCGGCGAGGGGATGCCCGACACGCGAGGCGGCCCGGGGGACCTGTACGCCGAGGTGAGGGTCATGGTCCCGCCGCACCCGAGCGACCGGGAGCGGGAGCTGTTCTCCGAGCTCGCCCAGGTCTCGACGTTCGACCCGCGCGGCCACTCCCGCCAGGAAGCGAGGGCAGGCCGACGATGACCAATCCCCTCCTGCCCGTCCCGGTTCGGCCCGCTCGCCGGCTCATGGGACATGACGAGTTCGCGCGCCGATGCGGCGTGCACCCCGAGCTGGTGCGACGTTTCGTGGCGCTCGGCGTGCTGCCGGCCGTGCGCGACGCCAGTGGTGCGCTGTGGTTCGACGCCACGCAGGTCGCGGCTGTCGCGCGGCTGCTCCGGCTGCGGGCCGGGCTGCCCCTGAACTGTGCCGCCCTGGGTCTGGTCGTCGACCTGCTCGACCGGATCGCTGAGCTGGAGACCGCACTGCGCGTACGAGGACGCACGGAGCCGGTGCGCCACCGGACGGAGCAGCACCCGACGACACCTCACGACACCGAGAAGGCGAGCGAGCGATGGACCTGAACCGGCTGACGCAGAGATCCCAGGAGGCGCTCGCCGCGGCACAGACGCTGGCCACGGGACGAGGCCACACCGAGGTCGACGCCGAGCACCTGCTCATGGCGCTGCTGGAGCAACCCGAGGGGCTGGTGCCACGGTTGCTCGCCGCGATGGGGGTCGACCTTGCGGAGCTGCGCCGGGACGTCCAGGCCGAGCTCGCGAGGAAGCCCCGCACCACGGGCGCGGCGCCTGCGCCGGGGCAGGTGTCGCTGACGCAGCGGCTGGCGCGCGTCCTCGAGGCCGCCGACCGCGAGGCCCGCCGGATGAAGGACGAGTACGTCTCCGTCGAGCACCTGCTCGTGGCGCTCGCGGAGGAGGCCTCGGCGACTGCAGCCGGCCGGTTGCTCGCGAGGCACGGCGTCACCCGCGATGCCTTCCTCGCCGCACTGACCCACGTGCGCGGCAACCAGCGGGTGACGTCCGCGACCCCCGAGGGGTCCTACGAGGCGCTCGCGAAGTACGGGATGGACCTGGTCGACTCCGCGCGCTCAGGTCGGCTGGACCCGGTCATCGGGCGCGACTCGGAGATCCGGCGCGTCGTCCAGATCCTCTCGCGCAAGTCGAAGAACAACCCGGTTCTGATCGGAGAGCCGGGGGTCGGCAAGACCGCGATCATCGAGGGACTGGCGCAGCGCATCGTCAACGGGGACGTGCCCGAGGGACTGCGCGACCGCACCATCTTCTCCCTGGACATGGGGCTGCTCGTCGCCGGCGCGAAGTACCGCGGCGAGTTCGAGGAGCGGCTCCAGGCGGTGCTGGCCGAGGTCAAGGCGGCGGAAGGACGGATCCTGCTGTTCATCGACGAGCTGCACAACGTCGTCGGCGCCGGGGCCTCCGAGGGCTCGATGGACGCCGGCAACATGCTCAAGCCGATGCTCGCCCGCGGTGAGCTGCACATGATCGGCGCCACCACGCTCACGGAGTACCGCAAGCACATCGAGAAGGACGCCGCGCTCGAGCGTCGCTTCCAGCCCGTCCTCGTCGACGAGCCCACGGTGGAGGATGCGGTGTCGATCCTGCGCGGTCTGAGCGAGCGGTTCCAGGTCTTCCACGGGGTGCGGATACTCGACGGCGCGCTCATCGCGGCGGCGACGCTCTCCCACCGCTACCTGACCGAGCGTTTCCTTCCCGACAAGGCCATCGACCTGGTGGACGAGGCGTGCGCCCGGATGCGCACCGAGATCGACTCCATGCCTGCCGAGCTCGACGGGATCACCCGCAAGGTGATGCGGCTGGAGATCGAGGAGGCCGCGCTGTCGCAGGAGGACGACCCCGCGTCGCTCGCCCGGCTCGACCAGCTCCGTCGCGAGCTGGCCGACCTGCGCGCCGAGGCCGACGCCATGCGCGCCCAGTGGAACGCGGAGCGGCACGCCATCCAGCGCGTCCAGGAGCTGCGCCGCGAGCTCGAGGAGGTGCGCCAGCAGGTCCAGGAGGCGGAGCGGTCCTACGACCTGAACCGCGCGGCCGAGCTGCGCTACAGCCGGCTCGCCGACGTGGAGCGCAGGCTCGAGACGGAGGAGAAGCGGCTCACCCAGAAGCAGGGCGAGCACTCGCTGCTGCGCGAGGTGGTGACGCCCGAGGAGATCGCCGAGATCGTCGCGGCGTGGACGGGAATCCCGGTCTCCCGGCTCACCGAGGGCGAACGGGAGAAGCTGCTCCGCCTCGACGAGGTGCTCCACCGGCGGGTGATCGGGCAGGACGAAGCGGTGCAGGCGGTCGCCGACGCGATCATTCGGGCCCGAGCCGGGGTGAAGGACCCGCGGCGGCCCACCGGCTCCTTCATCTTCCTGGGCCCCACGGGGGTCGGGAAGACCGAGCTGGGCAAGGCCCTGGCCGAGGCGCTGTTCGACTCCGAGGACAACATCGTCCGGATCGACATGAGCGAGTACCAGGAGCGGCACACCGTGTCCCGGCTCGTGGGGGCACCTCCCGGCTACGTGGGCTACGAGGAGGGTGGGCAGCTGACCGAGGCCGTGCGCCGCCGTCCCTACGCCGTCGTCCTCTTCGACGAGATCGAGAAGGCCCATCCGGACGTCTTCAACACGCTGCTGCAGGTCCTCGACGACGGTCGGCTGACGGACGCCCAGGGGCGGACCGTCGACTTCCGCAACACGGTGATCATCATGACGTCGAACATCGGGTCCCAGCACCTGCTCGACGGCGTCACACCCGACGGCCAGCTCAAGCCCGAGGCCCGCGACCTCGTGATGGCCGAGCTGCGCGGGCACTTCCGGCCCGAGTTCCTCAACCGGGTCGACGACACGGTCCTGTTCACGCCGCTGAACCTGGCGGAGATCGAGAACATCGTCGAGCTGATGCTCGCCGACCTCCGCGTCCGCCTGTCCGACCGCGACATCACCGTGCACATCACGGAGGAGGCCAAGCGCCTCATCGGCCGGGAGGGCTACGACCCGGTGTACGGCGCGCGGCCGCTGCGGCGGTTCATCGCCAAGGAGGTGGAGACCCAGGTCGCGCGGGCGCTGCTGCGTGACGGCGCGATCGAGGGCTCGAGCGTGCGGGTCGACGCGGACGGCGACCGGCTCGTCGTCACCCACGAGCTGGTCGGGGCGCCGTCATGAGCGCCCCTTCGGTCGAGCGGACGAGCATCGTCACCTGCTCGAACTGCTCGAAGAAGAACAGAGTGCCGGCCGCAGCCAACGGCATCCCGAAGTGCGGGAACTGCCACCGTCCGCTGCCCTGGATCGTCGACGCGGGCGACGGCGACTTCGCCCAGGTGGCGGAGCAGGCGCCCGTCCCCGTGCTCGTCGACCTGTGGGCCACCTGGTGCGGCCCGTGCCGGATGGTGAGTCCGGCGCTCGAACGGCTGGCGACGGCCCGTGCCGGGGAGCTGAAGCTCGTGAAGGTCGACGTCGACAGCGCGCCTCGGCTGTCGCAGCGGTTCGAGGTGCAGGCCGTCCCGACCCTGATGGTGCTGCGCGGCGGAGCGCTGCTCGCCCGTCAGGCCGGCGCCGCGCCCGAGCGGGTCCTGGCGAGCTGGCTGGACCAGGCACTGCAATCGAAGGAGGCGCAGAGCTCATGACCGTGCCCGTCGACGTCGACCCGCACCTGGTGTTCGTCCGCAGCGGCGTCACACCGCACACGCCGGAGGGTTGCGAGGAGTGCCTGCGCACCGGATCCCCGTGGGTGCACCTACGGCTGTGTCTCACCTGCGGGCACGTCGGGTGCTGCGACTCGTCCCCCAACCGGCACGCCCGCCACCACGCGGGGCTCGTCGGCCATCCCATCGTGCGGTCGTTCGAGCCGGGGGAGACCTGGCGGTGGTGCTACGTGGACGAGGCCTTCGCGTGAGCGCCCCGGCCGGCTCCGACGCCTACGGCGTGGACGAGCTGCTGGCAGAGGTCCCGCCCGGTGATACCCCCGACCTGCACGGGGCGTTCCCGCGGCTCGACGACGCGCAGGTCCGGGCGCTGGACGCCGTGGGGGAGCGTCGGCCCATCGCGAGGGGCGACGTGCTCATCGCCGAAGGGGACCGGGAGCAGGCCTTCTACGTCGTCCACTCGGGCCGGGTGGCCGTCGCCGAGGCGTTCGGGACGCCCGCGCAACGGGTGGTGCGGGTGCACGGAGCCGGGAGGTTCCTCGGCGAGCTGGGCGTTCTCACGCAGCAGCCGGCCTTCTTCACCACCGTCGTCGTCGACCCGGGCGAGGTGGTCGCGGTCGAGGTCGACCGGTTGCGCGCTCTCGTGGCCAGGGACCGCGCGTTCGGCGACCTGGTGCTGCACGCCTTCCTGGCCCGGCGGGCGCTGGCGCTGGGCGAGGGGCTCGGCTTCCGGATCGTCGGCTCCCGCCACTCCGCAGCGAGCCGGCAGCTGAGGGAGTTCGCCGCCTGCAACCGGCTGCCGCACCGGTTCCTCGACGTGGAGACCGACCCGACGGCCGAGCGGCTGCTGCGCGCGCTCGGCCTCGGGCCCGGGGACACCCCGGTCGTGCAGTACCGGGACCGGCTGCTGCGCAACCCCACGACCGCGGAGCTGGCGACGGAGTTCGGGTTGCGCGATCTCGGCAAGGACGACGAGGTCTGTGACCTGGTGGTCGTCGGCGCCGGCCCGGCGGGGCTGGCCGCCGCCGTCTACGGCGCGTCGGAGGGGCTCGACACGGCTCTGCTCGACGCGGTCGGGGCGGGCGGTCAGGCTGCCCGGACCTCGAGCATCGAGAACTACCTCGGGTTCCCCGCGGGCATCTCCGGTGGCGAGCTGGCCGAGCGCGCGGTCCTGCAGGTGGACAAGTTCGGCGCCCACCGCACCGTGCCGGCCGAGGTCGTCGGTCTCGAGCAACGGGACGGGAGCTACGACCTGCGGTTCGCCGACGGCGGTCACCTGGCGACGCGCTGCGTCATCGTCGCCACCGGCATGCGGGTCCGCCGGTTGGACGTGCCGCGGCTCGAGGAGTTCGAGGACACCTGCGTCTACTACGCGGCCACGCCGCTGGAGGCGAAGCAGTGCGTCGGTGACTCCGTGGTCGTGGTGGGCGGGGGCAACTCGGGTGGGCAGGCCGCGGTCTTCCTCGCCGACCACGCGGCCGAGGTCCGGCTCGTCGTCCGGGAGCCGAACCTCGACGAGAACATGTCCCGGTACCTCGCCGACCGGATCGAGAAGGACCCGCGCATCGAGGTTCACCTGCGCAGCACGGTCGAGGAGCTGCAGGGCGACGCCGGGCGGCTGAGCGGCGTCGTCGTGAGGTACCTGCAGAGCGGCGAGCGTACGACACTGCCCACCCGCGATCTGATGGTGTTCATCGGCGGCGAGCCGAGCACGACATGGCTGCCGGCCTCGGTGACACGCGACGAGAGCGGCTATGTCATGACCGGGCCGGAGGCCCGCCGGACCGAACAGCCGGCAGATGCCGGGGCGCAGGCGCCGCTGACGCTCGAGACCAGCCTGCCCGGGGTCTTCGCGGCGGGCGACGTACGCAGCGGCTCGGTCAAGCGCGTCGCCTCGGCCGTCGGGGAGGGTGCCATGGCCGTCCGGATGGTGCACCAGCACCTTGCCACAGCTCGGTGACAGTCACTGGCGCCGATAATGAACATTATGTCAACCAGAACGTCCGCTATTGCATCTGATGCATGATCGCGTCGCTCCCCCTGCGGTCGCCAGAGTAGAGGTGGTGTCGGTGGCCGCGACCTGC